>JADJZB010000004.1:380000-520125 GCA_016719485.1 Holophagales bacterium | reverse complement strand
GATCCGACGAGCGTTCTCTTTCCGGCCGATGGCGCCGACGATCGGCGCCCGGGCCCTGCGCGTCTACGCCGCCCTCGCCTTCCTGTCGGTCGCGGGCGTCTGCGCCCTCGTCTGCTGGGCCTTCCCGAGGCAGGACCGCCTGGCGAGCGCCCGAGACGGGAGGCTCCGATCCGTCGACGGGGAGATTCGGTCGACCGAGATCCAGACGTGGAAGATGCGGCGCCCCAGGCGCCGGATCGAGTGGGAGGTATCGGTCCGGTACACGTTCGAGGTCGGGGGGCGCGAGTATTCAGGCCAGCACCTCGACTTCAGCCACACGAGCGCGAAATTCTCCGCAGAGGCCGACGCTGCTCGGTTCCAGAGCCGCTATCCCGAACGGAAGCGGGTGACGGTCTGGTACGACAGCGCCGATCCGTGGGACTCCGCCCTGGACCCGGCCTGGGTGCCGGTCACCCCCTACGTGATTCCCGCCGTCGCGGTCGGTACGCTTTCCGTCGTCGTCGCTTTTTCCCTCGCCCGGGACACTCTCCGGTGGGCCCGAGAGAATCCCCTCCCTCCCGAGAAGATCGCCCGGGGCCTGGCGAACCTGCGCAACGCCTCCGCCGCTCTCGCCGGGCTCGCCGTCGTCGTACTCCTCGTCCACTTCCTTCCAGTGCTCTGGCATCACGTGGTCGTGAAGCCCCGCCTCGGTACGGTCGACGCTTTCCTCACCGGAGCTCCTGATGTCCGCGGTGATCCGCCCTACCCCGACGTGCAGTACCTCTTCAAGGTCGAAGGGGAGACGGAGCTACGGCTCGGTTCCTCCTGGCGATTCGGGCGGCTCGGGATGGAGAGCGAAGCGGCGGCGGAAGCCCTTGCGGCCCGCCTCCGGGACGAGAATGTCGCCAGCAGCCACGTGGTGCACTTCGTCCCGGGCGACCCCTCGCGCAACGCCCTCTCAACCGACCACGGGGGCGTCCTGTCTCGCGCCCGTCGTCGCGAGCGCCCTCGTCTTCGGGCTCGGCCTCCCCCTCGCAGCTCTCTCGTCGAAGGCCCGGCGTCGTTGCCCCCCGAGCCGGCCCGACGGGCTTCCCGGCCGGCGCGGCTCGCGATCCCGGAGCTGACGCGACCCGGGGCCGAGCTCCGCCGGCTCACTCCCCAGGCGAGGCCTCGTTCAGCATCCCCGGCGCGAGGTACTTCCTCGTCTCGGACACGAGCACTCCGTTGAGGACGAGGAGCGAGATGAGGTTCGGGCTCGCCATCATGCCGTTGGCGATGTCGGCGAAGGACCAGACGGCCGGGAGAGTCGCGACGGAACCGACCATGACGGCGGCGACCCAGAGGACCCGATACGGAAGGATGACTTTCGATCCGAGGAGGTACTCGGCGGCCTTCTCCCCGTAGTACGACCAGCCGAGAATCGTCGAGAAGACGAACGTGAGAAGACCGATGGTCAGGACGATCGGTCCGACGTGCGGGATGTGGCTGAACGCGGTCTTCGTCAGTGCCGCTCCCCGGAGCCCCTCGTGCCAGTCGCCCGAGTTGACGATGACGAGGCCGGTCATGGCGCAGACGACCACTGTGTCCCAGAACGTGCCCGTGGAGGAGACGAGCGCCTGGCGCACGGGGTTCTTCGTCATGGCCGCGGCGGCGACGATCGGTGCGCTGCCGAGTCCCGACTCGTTCGAGAAGAGCCCGCGCGCAACGCCGAACCGGATCGCCTCCTTCATCCCGGCCCCGAGGAATCCGCCGATGGCGGCCTGGCCGCTGAAAGCGCTGGAGAGGATCAGGCGGAACGAGGCGGGAAGCGTCTCCCAGTGCATGGCCAGGAGAATGGCGCACCCGAGGACGTAGAAGGCCGCCATGAACGGAATGAGGAGCTCGCAGACCCGTGCGATAGACCGGATGCCGCCGAGGATGACGATGGCGGTCAGTGCCGTGAGAAGGACTCCGCTGACCCAGGGGGAGATGCCGAACGTCTCATGCGCGAGGGTGGCGATGGAGTTCGCCTGGACCGTGTTGCCGATGCCGAACGCCGCGACGGCCGTCAGCGCCGCGAAGATCATCCCGAGCCACTTCGCCTTCATTCCCCGCTCGAGGACGTACATTGGTCCGCCGGCCATCGAGCCGTCGGGCATGGTCACCCGGAATCGGACCGACAGGAGAGCCTCCGAGTACTTCGTCGCGATCCCGAAGACGCCCGTGAGCCACATCCAGAGGACCGCGCCGGGGCCGCCTGCGGCGATCGCGGTCGCGACGCCGACGATGTTCCCGGTCCCGATCGTCGCGGCGAGGGCGGTCGTCAGCGCCACGAACTGGCTGACGTCGCCGGCCCCCTCCTTCTCCCGGCTCAGGGAGAGCTTGATGGCGGTCCAGATGTGCCGCTGGGGGAAGCCGAGACGGAACGTCAGGAACAGGTGCGTCCCGAAGAGCAGGACGATGAGGGGCCAGCCCCAGATGAAGTCGCTGACCGTGGCCAGGAGCTGTTCGATGGCCGGCATGCCGTCCTCCTCGAGAAAGGGAAGCGGGAAGGGAGCCTCCCCGAATGCCGTCCGGCAGGATAGACGAGATCAGCCTCCGTCGCTCGCACGCCTCTTCGCGAGCTCGGAGACGGCGGTGAGCGCGGCGTGACGGTACATGTCCGAGAGCGTCGGGTAGTTGTAGAGCGACTCGGCGATCTCGAGGGCGGTCGCCTGCATCTTCATGTAGGCCTGGCCGATGTGGACGAGCTCGCTCGCCGAGTGCCCGACGATGTGGACGCCGATGAGGCGTGCGGTCGTCGCGTCGAAGACGAGCTTCAGGAGCCCGTCGGTGTCGCCGATGATCTGGCCCCGGGGGTTCATGCCGTAGTGGCCCCGGCCGACGACGTAGTCGATCCCTTTTCCCTTGAGCATCTCCTCGGTCTCGCCGACGTAGCTCACCTCGGGGATCGAGTAGATGGCGAAGGGGACGTTCTGCGTGCTCGCCGACGGGCCCGTCAGGCCGAACGCGTGCCGCATCGCCCGGCGCCCCTGCTCCATCGAGGTCGAGGCCAGGGCCGGGTAGCCGATGACGTCGCCGACGGCGTAGATGTGCGGGTGCGCGGTCTGGAGGTCGTCGTTCACCGACAGGAGACCGTACTTGTCGGGGACGAGGCCGATCGTGTCGAGGCCGAGCTCCCTCGTGTTCCCGTCGCGCCCGACGCAGTAGAGGAGAACGTCGGAGGTGAAGCGGCGCCCCTTCTGCGTCTGGGCGGTCACGCGGGGTGGAGTGCCGGGAACCGGGTCGATCTGGAGGTACCGGTCGTCGTGAACGATCTCGACGTGGAGATCGCCCAGCTCCCTCTCGAGTATCGAGACGATCTCGCGGTCGAGATAGGGAAGAAGCCGGTCGCGCGTGTCGACGAGCGTCACGTAGACGCCGAGCGCCGCGAAGATGGAGGCGTACTCGACGCCGATGACTCCCGCTCCGAGGACGGTCATCGTCTTCGGCATCCGGGGGAGCTTCAGGATCGTGTTGCTGTCGAAGACGCTCTCGGCGTCGAACGGGACGTCGGCCGGGCGGTTCGGGCTCGACCCCGTCGCGATGACGAAGACGTCGCCCCGGAGGGTCCCCTTGCGCCGCCCGTCCTTCCCTTCGACGGCGACGGTGTGCGGGTCGAGGAAGCGCCCGTGGCCCCGGAAGACCTCGATCCGGTACCGGCCGAGCGATGCGTTGATCAGCTCCAGCTCGCGCTGGACGACGAGGCGCTCGCGGTACATGAAGTCGGCCACCGTGACGTCGTCCGTCACCTCGGCCTGGAAGCCGTGCAGGCGATGCCGCGTCATCCCGTGGAAGAAGAGGGCGCTCTCGCGGAGCGTCTTGGAGGGAATCGTCCCCCAGTTGACGCGGGTCCCGCCGACCTCGGCGGCCCGCTCGACCAGGGCGACGCGCTTGTGCGCCTTGGCGGCCTGGATGGCGGCGCGTTCGCCGCCGGGGCCGCCGCCCAGGACGACGACGTCGAAATCGGAGCTGGTGGGTGCGGGCGTCACGGCGCGGATCGTAGCAAGGAGGCGCCCGGGGCCCTTCGTGCCTCCGCGCGGGTCGGGAGAGGGAGTATCGTCCGGCGCGCATGTCCGACCTCGCCGTCCCGGCCGCCGACCCGCGTCCCCTGCCGCCCGCCTTCTATCGATGGCTCGTGCTGCTCTCGTGCAGCGTGGCGATGTTCGGCAACTACTACGTCTTCGACGCCCTCTACCCGGTCACGCCGCTCCTCGAGAAGGCCTTCGGCTTCACGGGCGCGCAGGTGGGGCTCCTCGACACGGCCTACAACGTCGCGGCGCTCCTGACGCTCATCGCAGGAGGCGTCCTGATCGACCGGATCGGCGTGGCGGCTTCGGCCGTCCTGTTCGGGGCCATCGGTGCCGCGGGGAGCATCGCGATCGCCGTCCTTCCGGCGCTCCTCCCCGGTAGCCCGTGGGCCGGAATGATGATCGGGCGTTTCCTCCTCGGCATCGGATCGGAGCTCTTCATCGTCGCGGCGACGACCGTCGTCGGGCGCTGGTTCAAGGGAAAGGAGATCTCCTTCGCCCTCGCGATCCAGCTCCTCATCGCGAGGCTCGGTTCGTGGGCGGCCGACAAGTCGCCCGACTTCGCGAAGGAGCTCTTCGGGAGCTGGCAGCCGCCGCTCCTCCTCGCGGCGTGCCTGGGGGTCACCTGGCTCCTCTTCGCGATCGTCTACGCCTCGCTCGAGAGGCGGGCCACGAGGGTCTACTCCGTGACGCGGCCCGGCGCGACCGACAAGCTCGTCTGGTCGGACCTCGTCCGTTTCGACCTCGGATACTGGTGGGTCGTCGGTCTCTGCGTCGCCTTCTACGCGACCATCTTCCCGTTCCGGACCTTTGCGAACCTCTACTTCATCGAGGCCAAGGGGCTCTCGCCGGAGGCCGCGGGGAACCTCAAGTCGATCCTGCCGCTCCTCTCGATGATCGGCATGCCGCTCTTCGGCCTTCTCGCCGACAAGATCGGAAAGCGGGCGCTCCTGATGGCGGCCGGCTCGGCGCTCCTCGTGCCGCCGTTCTTCCTCCTGGCCGGCACCTCGATCTCGCCGACGATCCTTATGGGAATGCTCGGCCTCGCGTTCGCGCTCGTCCCGGCGGTCCTCTGGCCGGCCGTCACCTACCTCGTTCCCGAGGCGAGGCTCGGCTCGGCCTACGCGCTGATGACCTTCTGCCAGCAGGTGGGCTGGGCCGGCATGAGCTGGGGCCTCGGTCTCCTGAAGGACGGCGCTCACGCGAGCGCCGCGAACCCGGCGGGCTGGAATCCGGTGATGTACGCGCTGGGGGCCCTGGCCATGCTCGGATTCGTTTTCTCGTTCCTGCTGTGGCGGAGCGAGCGGGGGCCGAAGGGCCACGGCCTCGAGGCTGTGACGCCGACGACGGCGGGTCCGCCGCCGAAGAGCATCGACCCCGCCTGGACGCGAACGGGATCGCGCCGGCTCCCGACTCCTGTAGAGACAATGCCCCGGGTCAGGGGAGACAATGACGGCATGGCGGACAGGAGGTCGGGTGAGAGGATTCTCCTCGTCGACGACGAAGAGCCCCTGGTGGAGCTCGTCTCGCTCAGCCTCGTCGACCTCGGCTACCGCGTGACTGGTTTCACCGACCCCGAGAAGGCCCTCGCCGAGTTTCGTTCGCGTCCCCGGGACTTCGACGCCGTCGTGTCCGACCTCGCGATGCCCCGGATGTCGGGTCTCGAGCTCGCGAGGAGCCTCCTCGAGGTTCGCCCGGACCTTCCGATCGTCCTCACGTCCGGCTACGTGAGGTCGGTGGACGAAGCGGCCGCGAAGGAAATGGGCATCCTCGGCTTCGCGTTCAAGGGCAGCTCCACGCTCGAGATCGCCCAGACCCTCGACCGGATACTCCGACGGGAAGGGGGGCCTGAAGCCCTCTTCTACGCCGAGCCGACGTAGCTCGCGGGACCACGGCGGGGCAACGCGGTGAAAGGCGCCCTCCACGTCCCGGCATCGGTCGATCCCCTCACGGCGTTGCCCCGCTCCACCGTGGTCCTGCCCGTGACGGGAATGACGTGTGCGAGCTGCGCCGGGCTGATCGAGTGGAAGGTGTCGAAGCTCCCCGGCGTCCACTTCGCCAGCGTCAGTGTCGCCACCGAAACGCTGCACGTGGACTTCGATCCCGACAGGATCGATACCGGCCGGGTCGTGGCCTGCGTCAGGAAGGCGGGTTTCGGTGTCGCGGGGCCGGAAGGGATGGCGGATCCTGACGGCCGGACGGGCACAGCCGCCATCGATGAGTCCGGTGCCCCGTCGCGGCGCCTCGTCCTCGGGCTTCTGCTGACGGCACCTCTCGTCGTCTACGGCATGGGGCGCGATTTCGGGCTCCCCGCGTTCCCGCACGACCAGCTCGCGATGCTCGTCGCGGCGACGATCGTCCAGATCGTCGTCGGCGGGCCGTTCTACGCGCGGTCGTGGCGGAGCCTGAGGTCGGGTACCTCGAACATGGACGTCCTCGTCGCGCTCGGCTCCACCGTCGCCTGGGGCTCGAGCGTCGGTGTCGTCCTGGGCGTCTTCCCGGGCACCGGTGTCTATTTCGAGACCGGGGCGGCGATCGTCACGCTCGTCACGCTCGGCAAGTTCCTCGAGGCGCGTGCGCGGGGGAGGGCCTCGGCGGCGCTCCACGCGCTTCTCGACCTGAGCCCCGTCCTGGCGACGGTCGTCCGCGACGGCGTGGAAGTCGAGGTGCCTGTCGAGAAGGTCCGCACCGGAGAGGTCTTCGTCGTCCGGCCCGGGGAGAGAGTGCCGCTCGACGGCCGCATCCTCGAGGGGCGCTCCGCCTTCGACGAGTCCATGGTCAACGGCGAGTCGATGCCCGTCACCCGGGGGCCGGGCGACGAGGTGATCGGCGCGACCGTCAACCGGGATGGCTTCGTCCGCGTCGAGGTCTCGCGGGTCGGCGCCGACGCGACGCTCGCGCGAATCGTCCGGCTCGTCGCAGACGCGCAGGCGCGGAAGGCGCCGATCCAGAAGGTCGCCGACGACGTCGGCCGGGTTTTCGTCCCGCTCGTCCTGGCGGCCGCGTGCGCCACGCTGTTCCTCTGGCTCGCCGTCGCGCGCATCGACCTTTCGAGCGCGCTGATGAACGCCGTCGCCGTCCTCATCATCGCCTGCCCCTGCGCGATCGGGCTGGCGACGCCGATGGCCGTGCTCGTCGGGACGGCGAGGGGCGCCTCGCGCGGGATCCTCTTCCGGACGGGCGAGGCGCTCGAGCGAGTCGGAATGGCGACGGTCGTCGTCTTCGACAAGACCGGGACGCTGACCCGGGGCGAGCCCGCGCTGACGGACGTCCTCGCCTGCCGGGCCGGCGAGGAGGCGGAGGTGCTGCGGCTGGCGGCGAGCGCCGAGCAGGGGTCGGAACACCCCGTCGGCCGGGCGCTGGCGCGGGCCGGGGCCGGCCGGGGCCTCGCGCTCGCGTGGCCGCGAGAGGTCCGCGCGGTGAGCGGCTCGGGGATCTGCGCGCACGTGGAGGGCCGGGTGGTCCTCGTCGGGACGGCCTGGCTGATGCGCAGCGAGGGAGTCGCCCTCGAGGTCGTCGAGGCCGAAGTCGACCGCCTCCAGGCCGAGGGGAAGACCGCGATGATCGTCGCCGCCACGCCGGCGGGCGGCGACGGTCCGGCGGAGCCGATGGGGATCGTCGCGGTCGCGGATGCCGTCAAGCCGGAAGCCCGAGAGGCCGTCGAGGAGCTCTTCCTCCTCGGCCTCGACGTCGTGATGCTGACGGGCGACAACCTCCGGACCGCCGAGGCGATCGCTCGCGAGGTCGGCATAACCCGCGTCCGCGCCGAGGTCCGGCCGGAGGAGAAGGCCGAAGCGATCCGGAACCTGCGGAACGCCAGCCCGGCCGCCGGGCGTGCCGCCGCCCGTCGTCGTGATGGTGGGTGACGGCATCAACGACGCGCCCGCGCTGGCGCAGGCCGACGTCGGCATCGCGCTCGGCACCGGAACGGACGTCGCGATGGAGGCCGCGGGCGTCACGCTGATGAGCGGCGACCTGCGAGGGGTGGGGCGCGCGATCGTCCTGTCCCGCGCGTCCCTCCAGACCGTTCACCAGAACCTCGTCTGGGCGCTCTTCTACAACGTCGCCCTGATACCCGTCGCGGCCTACGGTCTCCTCAGCCCGATGGTGGCGGCGGGAGCGATGGCGTTCAGCTCGATCTTCGTCATCACGAACAGCCTCCGTCTGCGTCGCGCGCCCACGGAGGCGTTCGTCGCGCCGAAACCGGCCTGGAGGCAGGGCCTGGAGCTGCTGCCGCGGGTCCTTGCGCCGGCGGCGGCGCTCGCCGTGCTCATCGTCGTCCCGATGCTGGCGATGGCCTCTGGAGCGGAGATTCGCGGTGCGCTACCCGGAACGATGACCCCGGCCCTCATGATGGTGATGGCGATCGCCAACGGGGTGATCGCCGTCTCCTACGCGTCGATTCCCGTGTTCCTGGTGGTCTTCAAGGTCAGGCGAAAGGACCTCCCCTTCTCGTGGATCCTCGTCCTCTTCGGCGCGTTCATCCTGGCGTGCGGGGCGACCCACTTCGTCCACGTCATCGGCCTCTGGTGGCCCGTGGGCTGGTGGCAGGCCACCGTGGACGCCCTCTGCGCCGTGGCGTCCCTGGCGACGGCCGTCATCCTCTGGCCGATCCTGCCGAGGATCCTCGCGCTGCCGAGCCCCGAGCAGCTCCGCGTCGTCAACCGTGCGCTCGGGGAAGAGAAGGCGATTCTCGAACGGACCCAGGGCGAGCTGCGCCGGGCCTACGCGGAAGTCGAACGGCGCGTCGAGGAACGGACGGCCGAGCTCGCGCGTTCCAACGAGACGCTTCTCGGGGAGATACGGGACCGGGAGCGGGCCGAGGAGGAGCTCCGCCGGAGCCGCAACATGCTGGCCTCCGTGGTCGACGCGATTCCGCAGTCGGTCTTCTGGAAGGACCTCGACAGCGTCTACCTCGGCGGCAACCGGCAGATGGCCCTCAGGGCCGGTCTGGACGATCCCGCGGGCATCGTGGGCCGGACCGACTTCGACCTGCCGTGGAGTCGCGAGGAGGCCGAGGCGTACCGCGCCGACGACCGGGAGGTCATGGACCGGAAGCGGCCGAAGCTCCACATCGTGGAGACGCAGCGCCGGCCCGACGGAACGACGACCTGGCTCGACACCTCCAAGGTGCCCCTGACCAACGATGCCGGAGAGGTCTACGGCGTCCTCGGGGTGTTCGAGGACATCACGGACCGCCGGAACGCCGAGATGAGGCTCCTCGAGTACCGCAAGGCCATAGAGAGCTCGACGGACATGATCTGCGTGCTGGACGCCGCGTACCGCTACGTCCTGGCGAACGAGGCGTTCCTGTCGTTCGTGGGGATCCCGCTGGAGAGAGTCGTAGGCCACACCGTCGAGCAGGTGCTGGGCGACGACGTCTTCCTTCGGCTGAAGCCGCACCTCGACCAGTGCCTGGCGGGCGAGGAGCGCGCTTTCGAGCTGCAGGCGACCTACCCGCAGAAGGGGCTACGGGACCACGCGGTCCGTTACACCCCGATCGTCGAGGGCGACAGGGTGACCGGGGTCGCGAGCGTCATGCGGGACGTCTCGGAAGAGAGACGGCTCGAAGGCCAGCTGCTCCAGGCGCAGAAGATGGAAGCCGTCGGGCAGCTCGCGGGCGGCGTGGCGCACGACTTCAACAACATCCTCTCCGTGATCCTCGGCTACTGTCACCTCCTCAGGGCGGGCATGAAGGGTGACGAGAAGCAGCTGGAGAGGCTCGGGCAGGTCACCTCGGCCGCGGAGAGGGCCGCCCAGCTCACGCGGGCCCTCCTGGCATTCAGCCGCAAGCAGGTGACGTCCCCGAAGGCGGCGAACCTCAACGACATCGTGCAGCGGGTCCAGAAGCTCCTCGTCCGGGTCATCGGAGAGGACGTGCGCCTGAGGTCGGTGTCGAACGACGCCGACCTTCCGGTGTTCGTCGACAGCGGCCAGATCGAGCAGGTCCTGATCAACCTCGTCACGAATGCCCGCGACGCGATGCCCCGGGGAGGCCTCGTGACGGTCGAGACGGGCCACCAGGTCCTCGACGAGTCCTTCGTGGCCGCCCACGGGTGGGGCGCCGCGGGTCGCTACGCCGTCCTGACCGTCTCGGACACCGGGTGCGGGATGGACCAGGAGACGCAGAAGCGGGTGTTCGAACCCTTTTTCACGACGAAGCCGACGGGCAAGGGCACCGGGCTCGGCATGTCCATCGTCTACGGAATCGTGAAGCAGCACAGGGGCTTCATCAGCGTCTACAGCGAACCCGGGACGGGAAGCGTGATCAGGATCTACCTTCCCCTGGTCGAGCACGGTGAGCCGGCGCGGGAACCTTCGCCCGTCCCTGCCGCCGTGAGGGGGGGAACCGAGACGATCCTCGTTGCCGAGGACGAAGCGAGCGTCCGGGCGCTCCTGAACACCGTCCTCTCGGAAGCCGGCTACGACGTGGTCCTGGCCGAGGATGGGCAGGATGCCGTCCAGGCGTTCTCGGCGAACCGGGACAGGATCCGGCTCGTACTGCTGGACATGATCATGCCGAAGAAGAGCGGCAGTGAGGCCTTCGAGGAGATCCGGAGGATCGCGCCGGAGACCAGGGTTCTGTTCTCGAGCGGCTATTCCCCGGAGTTCCTGGAGAGCCGCAGCGGGCTCGCCCAGAACCTCGAGCTGCTGATGAAGCCGGTGGAGCCGCTCGACCTCCTACGGAAGGTGAGGGAGATCCTGGATCGCTGACGGGCGGTCGGCGGCGGCCGGGTCCGGCGTCATCGCAGGGGCCATAATCGAGCGTTCGCCCCGGTCCGATGTCCGATTCCGGCCTGCGGCGGCGAGAGGACGTCCCATGAACAGCCGCGCCCCGGTCTGGCGACAGAGGAAGGCTCTCTTCTCGGTCCTGTTCGTGAGCCTCGCTGCGGCTCTCCTCTGGGCGGCAGCGGCCTACTTCCGGGGGTTCGAGCAGACGCACCGGCGAGAGGTCGAGAGCCAGCTGACGGCTGTCGTGGACCTGAAGGCGGCCGAGCTGGCGAGGTGGCGCCAGGAACGGATCGGGGACGCGTCCCTGTTCGCGGCGAACCCGGTGTTTTCGCGCCTCGTCCGGGCCTGTTTCGCTGGCGAGGCCGGGAGCGAGGACGTTCTGAGGGTCTGGCTCGGCCGATTCCAGGCGGCCTATGCCTACGACGCCGTCCTGCTGCTCGATTCCGGATTTCGCAAGAGGATCGTCATTCCCGACCGGCCCGAGCGGGCGATCTCGTTCGTCTCTCCGGCGTCCGAGGCGCAGCTGCGTGCAGGAGAGGTCGTCCTGGAGGACTTCTACCAGAGCGACGGGGACGGGAAGATCTACCTCAAGGTCCTCGCGCCCGTCCTCGACGGCGACGCGGGGAGCTCCCTGCTCGCGGTCGTCGGCCTGCGCATCGATCCGAACGTGTTCCTCTATCCGTTCATCGCGCGCTGGCCCACACCCAGTCTCACGGCCGAGACGCTCCTCGTCCGTCGCGACGGAACCGACGCCCTGTACCTCAACGAGCTCAGGTTCAGAAGGGGCTCCGCCCTGAGCCTGCGGATGCCGCTCGCCCGGACGGACGTTCCCATCGTGAAGGCGGCCCTCGGGGCGCGCGGGGTCGTCGACGGCACGGACTACAGGGGCGTACCGGTCATCGCGGCCGTGCGGCCCGTGGAGGGCTCGCCCTGGTTCCTCGCGGCGCGGGTCGACGCGGCGGAGGTCCTCGCGCCCGTGCGGGAGCGGGCCTGGCTGGCGGCGGTGGTCGCGGGAGCGCTCCTCCTCGCGGGTGCCGCCGGGATCGGATTCGTGCTCCGGACTCTCAGCGCGCGCGCCGACACGGAACGGGTGCGTGCCGCCGGAGCGCTCGACGAGAGCCAGGCCCGGCTGCACGCGATCACGGAATCGGCCCAGGACGCCATCCTGATGATGGACGGGTCCGGAAACGTGTCGTACTGGAACCCGGCTGCGGAGCGGATCCTCGGGTACACGGCGGAGGAAGTGAAGGGACGGAACCTCCACGACCTGATAGCGCCGCAGAGGTTCCACGCGGCGCACCTGCCGGCCTACCGGGAGTTCCTGCGGACCGGCCAGGGCGCAGCGGTGGGCCAGACCCGCGAGCTGACGGCTCTGCGCAGGGACGGCAGGGAGATCGCCGTCGCGCTCTCCCTGTCCGGCGTCCGGATCGAAGGGGCGTGGCACGCCGTCGGGATCCTGCGTGACATCACCGACAGGAAGAACACGGAGGAGGTGCTCCAGCGGGCCCTCGAGGAGAAGGCCGAGACGAACGAGCGGCTTGAGGCCGCGAGCGCGCTCGCCCACCACATGGCCCACGAGGCCGAGGCCGCGAGCCTCGCAAAGAGCCAGTTCCTGGCGAACATGAG
Organism: Holophagales bacterium; assembly: GCA_016719485.1. Lineage (NCBI taxonomy): Bacteria > Pseudomonadati > Acidobacteriota > Holophagae > Holophagales > Holophagales bacterium. The sequence goes on along the minus strand of JADJZB010000004.1, from coordinate 507,739 downwards.
CCACGAGATCCGGACGCCGATGAACGGGGTCCTCGGCATGACCGGCCTCCTCCTCGACAGCAACCTGACGGACGAGCAGCGCCGGTTCGCGGTCGTCGTGCGCGCGAGCGCCGAGTCGCTCCTCGCGGTGATCAACGACATCCTCGACTTCTCCAAGATCGAGGCCGGGAAGCTGGAGCTCGCCGAGGTCGACTTCGACCTCAGGACGCTGCTCGAGGACGTCGCGGAGATGCACGCCGTTCGGGCCCAGGACAAGGGACTCGAGCTCGTCTGCCGCATCGACCCCGGAATGCCGACGTTCCTCCGCGGCGATCCGGGGCGCCTGCGGCAGATGCTCGTGAACCTGATCGGGAACGCGATCAAGTTCACGCCGAAGGGAGAGGTCGTCGTCGAGGCCGCGGCCGGCAACGAGACCGCGTCGTCGCTGGACGTGCGCTTCGAGGTGCGGGACACCGGGATCGGGATACCGGAAGGGAAGCTCGGTCTGCTCTTCAACGCGTTCCAGCAGGTCGACGCCTCGACGACGCGGCAGTACGGCGGGACCGGTCTCGGTCTGGCGATCTGCCGGCGGCTGGCCCGACTGATGGGGGGCGAGATCGGCGTGACGAGCGTCGAAGGCGAAGGCTCGACGTTCTGGTTCTCGGTGTTTCTCCGCAAGCAGGAGCACTCCCGCGGCGAGGGGATCGAGATGGCGGACGTGAAGGGCGTCCGCATCCTCGCGGTGGACGACAACGCCACGAACCGGCTCGTGATCTCGGAGCAGCTCTCGTCCTGGGGCGTGAGGCACGAGGAGGCCGAAAGCGCGGCCCAGGCTCTCCGGATGCTGCACGCGGCCGTCACGAGCGGCGATCCGTTCCGTATCGTGATCACCGACATGCAGATGCCGGTGACCGACGGCGAGTCGCTCGGCAGGGCCGTCAAGGAGGACCCGCTCCTCGAGGGCACCCTCCTCGTGATGATGACCTCGCTGGGGCTCAGAGGGGACGCCCGGCGCCTGGAGCAGATCGGGTTCTCGGCCTACCTGACGAAACCCGTGAAGCAGTCTCAGCTCCACGACTGCCTGGCGACGGTTCTGGGCCGAAGCCGGAAGAAGGGGCGTACCGAGGCGGCGGACCTGCTCACGCGACACTCGCTCAGCGAGTCCCGGCGGCGGAGCTTCAGGATCCTGCTGGCCGAGGACAACGCGACGAACCAGCAGGTGGCCCTCGGCGTTCTCGAGAAGCTCGGCTACCGGGCCGAAGCCGTCGCCAACGGTCTGGAAGCGGTTGAGGCCCTTCGTGCCGCGCCCTACGACCTCGTCTTCATGGACGTCCAGATGCCCGTGATGGACGGATTCGAGGCGACGCGGACGATCCGCTCCGACGCGGTCCGGCTGCAGAAACGAAGAGTCCCCATCATCGCCATGACGGCCCACGCCATGAAGGGCGACCGGGAACGCTGCCTGCAGGAAGGAATGGACGACTACGTCTCCAAGCCGATCGTCCCGGCCGAGCTGGCGGCGGCCCTGGAGAAGTGGCTGCCGACGGAGGAGGGGCCGACCCTCCTGCCGCCCTCCCCGTCGGTCGCAACAGTGGAGGCCCTGCCGGTCTTCGACCGGGTCGGATTCGAGACCCGTCTCATGGGGGACGCCGACCTCATCGAGGAGATCACCAGGGGCTTCCTCGAGGACGTGCCCACGAAGCTGGCGGCGCTGGCGGAGGCGGTGCGCCAGGGCGACCCGGCCGAGGCCAGCCGGCAGGCGCACTCCCTGAAAGGATCCTCGGCCAACGTGGGCGCCGTGGCCATGAGCGCCGTCGCCGGCGTGCTCGAAGCGGCGGCCAGCGCGGGCCGGATCGAAGCGGTCGCGGCGCTCGCTCCCGACCTCGAGGCGGCGTTCGCGGTCCTCGAGCCTCGCATGAAGGAGCTCCTGCGGTGAGAGTCCTCGTGGCGGACGACGACGTCACGTCGCGCCGCATCCTCGAGGCGATCCTGAGGAAGTGGGGCCTGGAGCCGACGGCCGTCGCCGACGGCCTCGCAGCGGACGCGATACTGCAGCAGCCGGATGCGCCTCCGCTCGTTCTGCTCGACTGGAACATGCCGGGCCTCGAGGGTCCGGAGGTCTGCCGCCGGCTCCGCCGGCGGGAGACCTCGAACCCTCCCTACGTCGTCCTTGTCACGGCTCGCGGCGAGAAGGGAGACATCGTGAAGGGCCTCGACGCCGGAGCCAACGACTACGTCGCCAAGCCGTACGACGTCGAGGAGCTCCGGGCGCGCGTCGGGGTGGGGATGCGCATGCTCGACCTGCAGACCGATCTCGCGAAGGCCCGGGATGCTCTCGCCTTTCAGGCCGCGCACGATGCCCTGACCGGATTGCCGAACCGGCGGGCCATCCTCGAGACGCTCGAGCGGGATCTCGCGCGCACGGCGCGCGAGGGGGGAATCCTGAGCCTCGCCGTCTGCGATCTCGACCACTTCAAGAACGTCAACGACACCTGGGGCCATCCCGCGGGCGACGAGGTGCTCGCCACCTTCGCCCGCGTGGCCCGGAGCTGCCTGAGGGCCTGCGACGTCCTCGGCCGGTACGGCGGCGAGGAGTTCCTCCTGATCGCACCAGGCGCCCGGCCGACGGCCGCCAGCGGCGTCTTCGAGCGTGTCTGCCGGGCGGTCGCGGGGTGCCCGGTGGCGACGGCCGCTGGAGTCGTCTCGGTCACCGTGAGCATCGGCGTCGCGGGCGCGAAGGTCGGCAGCACGTCCGAGACGCTCCTGGAGGCCGCGGACGCTGCGCTCTACCGGGCGAAAGCGGAGGGCCGGGACCGCGTCGCGTACGCGTGAACGGAGCGGACCGCCACCGGTCCGCTGCTGCTACGATTTGACCGGCAGCGTCCGGTCCGAGACAGAAAGGCGAGGAGGTGCCCCTCCGTGTCCGAGAAGGACCTCTATCTGGCCGCGATCCTCGCCGGAGACCGCCAGGCCGCGATCGACGTCGCACTCGGCGTGGTCCAGCGGGGGGGGGCCGTCGGGGACCTCTACGTAGAGGTGCTCCAGGAGTCCCTCTACGAGGTGGGGCGCCTGTGGGAGTCGAACCAGATCTCCGTGGCCGTGGAGCACCTCGCGACGGGCATCACCCAGGTCGTCCTCGCCCGCCTGTACGAGCACCTTCCCCGGTCCACGGCGTCCCGGGGGCGGATCGTCCTGACCGGGATCGAGGGAGAGCTGCACCAGGTCGGAGGCCACATGGTGGCCGATACGCTCGAGTCCGACGGGTGGGAGGTCCGGTTCCTCGGGGCCGGCGTGCCGGTCCCGGAGATCCTCGACGCGATCGGCGAGCATCACCCCGAGGTGCTCGGGATCTCCTGCACCATGTTGCAGAACCTGCCGAAGGCCGCGTCGTTGATCGGATCGGTCAGGGCCACGTTCCGGGAGTCGTCCCCGCGGATCATCGTCGGCGGCGGAGCCTTCCGGACGGAACCCGGGAAGGTCGCGGAGATCGGGGCCGACGGCTGGGCTCCGGATCTGCGCTCCGTCGCGGGCGTCGTCCGCTCGTTGTCGAGGACCGCCTGAAGGCCGGGAGAAGCTGTTGAGCATCGAACCCGATCCGCTCTCGGCAAGGCTCCAGGAGGCCGTCTGGCCGATCCACCGGCGCATCGAGCTGCTGCCGTTCTTCGACGCTCTCGCGCGCCGCGCGCTGCCCGTGGAGCGCTACGTCGACCAGCTCCGGGGGATGGCGATCGTGACGGCCGCCCTCGAGCGGGCCGTCGCCCAGAGCCGGGACCCTTCCGTCGCCGGGGTTGCGGCGGGAACGGCTCCGCGGCTGGCGCTCCTCCTCGAGGACCTCGCGTTCTTCGACCGCCGGGGCCCGCTTCCCGACGACCCGGCCGCAACGTCCCGGGCACTGGCGTTCGCCAGGGAGATCGTCCGGGTGGCGGCGGAGGATCCCGTCCTGCTTCTCGGGTACCTCTACGTGTCGGAGGGGACCGCGATGGGGAACCTCGTACACCTCGAGGACGCCCGCGCCTCTGCGGGCGGGGCGAGCGGCACGGCATGGTACGCGGGCCAGGGCGGTGAGACCGGACCCGTCTTCCGGGCGTTCCGCGACCGGATCGACGCTCTCGGGTCCGGTGAGGCCGCCGCCCTCGACGGGAGTACCCGCGGGCGCGTGGTCGCCGCGGCCGTTGCGGCCGCCGGGGGTTTCGAGCGTCTCCACACCTCATTCGATCCGGCCCGCGCGCCCGCGAGACGCCTCCTCGCGACGACCTGGAACGTCGAGGCCGGAGCGCACGACGTTCCGGCCGACCCCGCGGAATCGGCCGCGGCCCAGCGGGCCGGAGAACGGTGTCTCGGAGAGTTTCCCTACTTCCGGGAGCGGTGGGGCGAGCGCGGGCTTCGCTACACGCGCAGCGACGTGGCCTGGCTCGCCGCTCTCGCCCTGCTGGACCGGGCGGACGCGATCGCGCAGGTCGTCTGGCTCGCCGGGGTCCTGGCGCGACGGGGCATGCCCTCCCTCCTGATCGAACGGCAGCTGCTCCTCCTCGAGGAGGAGCTGGGCGCGATCGTTGCCGCCGCCCGCCCCGCCTTTCTCCGGGAGGCGGCAAGCCTCATTTCCTCCCGCCGTGAGGCGGCGCTCCCTGCCGGCGCCGCGGGCCCGCTCGAGGAGAGGTTCGTCGCGTCGGCCGGGTACGGGTCCACCGAGGAGCGCCGCCAGGCGGCCCAGCTGCTCGTCGCGGCGGCCGCGGACGAGTCGTCCGGGTTTCCCGGAGCCGTCGCGGCGCTGACGGCGTGGTACCGGAGCGAACGGTACCCGGATGGCTGGAACGCGGCGGTTGACCGGCTGGTCCGGGACGCCCTCGCGGCCGCCCTGGCGACCTTCCGGGAAGCCGGGGACCGCCCGGCATGACGGAACCTGGCCGGGAAGAGCCCCTCGCACTCCTCGCCGAGCTCGCCCGGCACGCCCCCGGGATCGTGCTGATCAGGGCAGACCGCGAGGGCCGGATCGTCGAAGTGAACGAGGCGGCCCGGGCGCTGCTCGGGATCGAGGGCGGACCCGCGGTCCGAACCTCGATACGCGATCTGCTCGCGGCGGCCGACGCCCTGTCCGTCGCTGCCCTCTGCGAGGCCGGACCGGGAACGCACGGCCCGAAGCTCGTCAACGTGCTCGACGCTGCCGGAAGCCCGGTCACGCTCCGGGCGATGATCGAAGTGGGGGCAGGCCTCGTCCTCGCGGGGGTGCGGGCCGTCGAGGACGAGAGTCGGCTCGGAGACGAGCTGATGCACCTGAACAACGAGCTCGCCGCGGCGACGCGCGAATCCGCGAGGAAGGGCAGGGAGCTCGAACGGACGCTCGGCGAGCTCCGGCGAGCCCAGGCCCTCCTCGTCCACAAGGAGAAGATGGCCTCGCTCGGGCTGACGACGGCCGGCGTGGCCCACGAGATCAACAACCCGCTCGCCTTCATCCTCTCGAACACCGAGACCCTCGTGCGGGACTTCGAGAGCCTCTTCGCCTTCGTGAATACCGTGGGGGACTCTCTCGACGAGCTGCGCGCAGCGGTTCCGGCCGTGGCCCTCGTGATCGACGAGGCCGCCGAGAGGACGAGGGTCGTGGCCCTGGCCGAGTCGGTCCCCGCCAGGCTCTCCTCGAATCGCGAGGGGCTCGAGCGGATACGGCAGCTCGTGACGGACCTTCGGACGTTCTCGAGGCTCGACGAGGCCGTGCGGAAGGAGGTCGACCTCGTCGAGAGCCTCGCGGCGACACTCCGCTTTCTCGGGCCCCTGCAGCGGGAGAAGGGGATCCGCGTGGAGACGGACTTCCCCGCCGAGCTGCGCCTGAGCTGTGCGCCAGGCGCGCTCAACCAGGCGGTCGCCAACCTCGTCTCGAACGCGATCCAGGCGAGCCGGCCGGGCCAGGCGGTGCGCGTACGGCTCCGCCGGGAGGCCGAGGCCGTTCGGATCGTGGTAGAGGACGACGGCAGCGGCATCGAGAGGAAGGACCTTCCGAGAGTCTTCGACCCGTTCTTCACCACGAAGCCGGTCGGCGAGGGGACGGGTCTCGGGCTCGCCGTCGCCCACCAGGTCGTGGAGTCTCACGGTGGGAGAATCGAGATCGAGAGCGAGCCGGGGCGCGGGACTCTGGTGACGATCCTCCTTCCCGCACCGGCAGGAGGCGCCACGTGAAGGTGAGCACCGGCTTCTCGCGCAACGTGGTGCAGGCGCCGGGACCGGCGACGGCGAACGAGAAGAGCACCGCGAAGGCGACGATCCTCCTCGTCGACGACGAGCCCGGCATCCTCGCGGCGCTCGCGTTCCAGCTCGAGCCCAGCTACGAGGTCGTGACGAGGGACCGGCCGGCCGACGCCCTCGCTCTCCTCGAGACGCTCGACGTGGCGGCCATCGTCTCGGACCAGAGGATGCCCGGGATGACGGGCTCCGAGCTCCTCGCCGCATCGGCGCGACTTCGTCCCGACGCCGCCCGCATCCTCCTGACGGGGTATGCCGACCTGACGGCCGTGATCGACGCCGTGAACGAGGGGCAGATCTACTTCTACCTCACCAAGCCGTGGCGCCCCGCCGAGCTCGAGGCCGTCCTGAGCCGGGGTGTCGAGCGGTGGCGGTTTCTCCGCGAGAGGGAGCGTCTCGTCGCGGGGCTGGAGCGGGCCAACGCCGAGCTCGAGGCGCGCGTGGCCGAACGGACGCAGGCGCTCGAGCGTCAGAATGCCGAGCTCGAGCGGGTCAACGACGTCATCGCCCGGCTGGCGCGCACCGACGCGCTGACGGGGCTCGCCAACAGGCGAGCGCTCGACGAGTCGCTGCCACGGGAACGCGAGCGGGCCCGGCGCGAGCAGAAGCCGCTGGCCGTCCTCGCGCTGGACCTCGACCACTTCAAGAGGGTCAACGACAACTGGGGACACGCTGTCGGCGACCTGCTGCTGGCGGCGGTCGGCGAGACGCTGAGGTCGAGCGTGCGGCCATACGACCTCGCGATGCGGACCGGCGGCGAGGAGTTTCTCCTTCTCCTGCCGGGCGCGGCGATCGAGGCCGCGGCGATGATCGCGGAGCGGATTCGCGGGCGTATCGGGCAGCTCGTGGTGGAAGGGCTCCCGGAACGCGTCACCGCGAGCGCCGGGGTGGCCGTCCTCGGGGCGGCGGAATCCGCGAACGAATTCCTGGCCCGCGCGGACCGGGCGCTCTACCAGGCCAAGGAACGGGGCCGTGACAGGGTCGTCCGCGCGGAGCCGGGATGAGGAAGCGGGTCAGGTCCTGTCGCTTCCGAGGGTGAAGAAGAAGGTCGCGCCAGCTCCGGGAGACGCCTCCGGCCAGATTCGTCCGCCGTGGCGGGCGACGATCCGCTGCACCGTCGCGAGGCCGATCCCGGTGCCCGGGAAGTCGTCCACGCCGTGCAGGCGCTGGAAGGGCTCGAAGAGCTTCGCCGCCTGCGCCATGTCGAAGCCGACGCCGTTGTCCTTCACGAAGTAGGCCTTCTGTCCGTCGGCCTCCGCGCAGCCGACCTCGATCACCGCGCCGGAGCGCTTCGAGGTGAACTTCAGGGCGTTCCCGATCAGGTTCTCGAGGACGACGTGCAGGAGGCGGGGGTCTCCTTCGGTCCTCATCCCCTCCGCGACGACGACCTGCACGGCGCGTCCCGGCTCGAGGGCGAGGAGATCGGCCGCCACGCTCGTCGCGAGCCTGCTGACGTCGACCGGCACGAGGCTCAGCTCGAGCCGCTTGAGGCGCGAGAGGTTCAGGAGACCGTCGATCAGGCTCGCCATCTTCCGGGCGGCCGCCCGGATTCTCCCGAGGTAGTGGTGCCCCTTCTCGTCGAGCCGGTCGGGGTATTCGTCGAGGAGCGCCGCGCTGAAGCCGTCGAGAGCGCGGAGCGGAGCCCTCAGGTCGTGCGAGACGCTGTAGGAGAAGCTCTCCAGCTCCCGGTTCGCGGCCTCCAGCTCGGAGGTCCTGGCGTGGACCAGCTCCTCGAGGTGCGTGCGATAGGCCCAGAGCTCCTCCTCCGCCAGCCGCCGGTCGGTGACGTCCATCGCCGTGGTGGTCACGATCCGCCGGCCGTCGGGCAGGCGACCCAGCGGCGCCGTGCTGAAGTCCCAGAACCGCCGGCCTCCGTCCTTGGTCCGGATCCCGAACTCGCCCTCGCGGACCGACTCGGCCAGGGTGAAGCGGGACTCGAGGTCGGCCCGCGCGGCGTCCCGGCGTTCGCCGTAGGCTTTCTCGGACCATTGATCGATCGTTCTGAGCTCCTCCGGGGAATAGCCCGAAATGAGGCACCAGGCGCGATTCACGAGCAGGATCTCGCCGTCTTCGGCATAGAGGCCGATCGGGAAGGGCGACTCGGAGACGATGCGGCGAAAGCGGTTCTCGCTCTCCTTCAGCGCGTCTTCCGCATCCTTCAACTCGGTGATGTCGAGGCTGGTCCCCACGATCTTCCACGGCCGCCCTCGCTCGTCGGCGGAGACGACGCCCCGGTTGCTGACGTGACGGACGCGTCCGTCGCGCCGGCCGATCCGGTAGGTGGACCGGTAGAGCGCTCCCCCTCCTCGTCCCAGCGCATCGGAGACGGCGCGACGCGCCTCCTCCCTGTCGTCGGCGTGGACGAGGCCGAAGAACTGCTCGAGGGTCGCGAGGTCGCCGGGCGACACGTCGAACAGGCGAAAGAGCTCGTCCGAGCCCCAGATCTCGTTGCGGGCGACGTGCCACTCCCAGCTCCCGAGGTGGGCGACGGCCTGGGCCTCGACGAGGCGGGAACGGCTCTTCTCCAGCTCGGCGGTTCTCTCGGCGACGAGCTCCTCGAGGTGGGCCCTGTGGCGCCGCAGGTCCTCCTCGGCGCTCCTGCGCGCGTCGATGTCCTGCAGGACACCCCCGACCCGGACGACCTTTCCGTCCTCGACGTACGCGCGTCCGATCGCCCGGACCCACACGCGGCGGCCCTTCGCGGTGTCCAGCTGGACCTCCGCGTCGAAGGGCTCGCCCGTGGAGATCGCCCGGGCGAGGAGCTCGGCGATGACGGGCCGCGATTCGGGCGCGTAGAACCCGAGCCCGTTCTCGACGGTCATCCGGAAGCCCGGCTCCACCTCGTGGATCTCGCGGACGGCGTCGGTCCAGGTGAGCTCCGCCTTCCGGACGTCGTACTCCCAGCCTCCCACCCTCGCGAGGCGCGAGGTCTCGTCGAGAAGCTGCCGCTGCCTGTCCAGCTCGGCCGTTCGCTCGGCCACCAGCGCCTCGAGGTGCTCCCGGTGCGTGCGCAGCTCCTCCTCGACCTTCTTCCGCTCCGTGATGTCCTGGAGAAGCGCGACGAAATAGTCGACGGCTCCGTCCCCGGTCCTGACGCAGCTCACGGAGAGGTGGACCGGCACGACGCTGCCGTCCTTCCGGAGGAAGCGCTTCTCGAGACTGTAGCCGTCGATCTCGCCCCGGACGACCTTCTCGAACCGGGTGACGTCGGCGTCGAGGTCGTCGGTGTGGGTGAGCGACGCCCAGGTCATCGACGCGAGCTCCTCGCGGGTGTAGCCGAGCATCCTGCAGAGCTGGTCGTTGACCTCGAGCCAGCCTTTCGTCGGCGAGGTGATGCAGGCGCCGACCAGAGGCATCTCGAAGAAGCTCCGGAAGAGAGCCTCGGATTCGCGACGCCTCTCCTCGGCCTGCCGAGACTCCGTCACGTCTTCGACCGTGCCCGTCCAGACCGTGTCGCCGTCCTCGAGCAGCCTCGGGATCGACTCGAATCGGATGCACCGGACCCGCCCGTTCACGACGAGCCTCCCCTCCCAGCGAAACGGCAGGCATCGGGCGACGGCCTCGGCGTTCCCCGCGACGAATCCTCCCCGGTCATCGGGAACGACGAGATCGGCGATGGATCCTGGCTTCGAGCCGAGGCTTGCGGGGTCGATGCCGGTGATCTCGGAAAAGCGCGTCGAGACGAACTCGACCGTGTAGGCCGCGTCGGCGGCGGCCTGCCAGTCCTGGGGGGCCAGCGGAGGCAGGGGGCGGACGCGAAGGCGGTAGATCCCGCGCGGCTGCGCCTCGACGAGGTCCTTGTAGAACGCCTTCTGCTCGCGGAGGATCCGCTCCGCCTCCCCTTCGGGAACCCTGCCGGGGGCGACCTCGAGGCCTGACGTCACGTTCTACCCGTCCTTCGTCCGCTACCGGTCGAATCTTCTCACCGACCGGCCCGGATCAACCTTCCGCCTCTCTCGCCCCCTTCCGGACCGAGCTCGACGAGCCAGTCGGCCGCCGCGAGGACGTCGCGGTGGTGCTCCACGACGACCACGAGGTGGCCTTCCGCCGCGAGCCGGCCGAGCGCGGCGAGCAGCCGGCCGACGTCGTCGAACCCGAGGCCGCGCGTCGGCTCGTCGAGGAGGAGCGCGGTGCGGCCGGCGCGAGGCGTTGCCATGAGGCGCGCGAGCCGGAGCCGCTGCCGCTCGCCCGACGAGAGCGCCGTGGCCTCCTGCCCGAGGCGCAAGTAGGAGAGGCCGATCTCGACGAGGGCAGCGAGAGGAACCTCCATGGCAGGATCGCCAACGAACCAGGAGGCGGCGTCGGCGACGGGCGCGTCGAGGACGTCCGTGAGGCTGCGTCCGTCCAGGCGGCAGGAGAGAACGGCGTCCGAGAACCTGCGGCCGCCGCACGCCTCGCAGCCGACGGTCACGTCAGGGAGGAGGTCCATCGCCACCGTGACGATGCCCCGGCCGCCGCACGTCTCGCAGCGACCGCCGGGTGTGCGCGACGAGAACGCCTTCGCGGACAGCCCGAGGGCGCGCGCCCCGGGCGTACCGGCGAAGCGCTTCCTCAGGCGCTCGGCGACTCCGGAGATCGTCGCCACGGTGCTGCCCCCGCCCGCGGCGGGCGGGTCCTGGTCGGAAGAGAGGACCGCCTCGAAGGGCGCATGCAGCTCCAGCGCGCGGCACCCGACGGGCGCGGCGCCGCGCATCGCGGCGCGCAGGGAGGGCGCCAGGACCTCGAGAACGAGGGTCGACTTCCCACTGCCGGAGACGCCGGTGACGACGACGAGGCCGCCGGCAGGGATCTCCACGTCGATACCCTTCAGCGTGTTGCGCGTCGCGCCCCACACGGTGACGCCCGGGGAGAGGGTCGGCCGCTGTCTGCCCGGGATGGTGCGGCCGTGGACACGGAGGCGGGCCGTGTACGTCGACGGGTCCGCCTCGAGCGTGGCCGGTGAACCGGAGGCGACGATGCGCCCGCCATCCGGACCGGCACCGGGGCCGAGCTCGACGACGTGGTCCGCCGCCGCGACGAGGTCGGGGTCGTGCTCGACGACGACGACGGCGTTCCCCGCGGCGGAGAGGCTCCGCAGGACGGCGGCGAGCCTGGCCGTGTCGCGGGGGTGGAGCCCCTGTGTCGGCTCGTCGAGGACGTACGTCACGCCCGTCAGGCCGCCGCCGAGCGCGGCCGCCAGCCGGACCCTCTGCGCCTCTCCGCCCGAAAGCGTCGCGAGCTCGCGCTCGGGCGCGAGGTAGCCGAGGCCGGTGTCGCAGAGGGCCTGCACGCGGCGGCCGAGGTCGAGCCGGATCGGGGCCGTGAGAGAGAGGATTCCGGGAGAGACCGGCGCAGCGGCGGCACCCTGCTCGAGACTGTCGAGCCACACGCCGAGAGAGTCGGCTTCGCGGCGCGACGCCTCGGGCGCCCGAAGGCCGCCGAAGGTCACCGCGCGCGGTGCGGGCTTCAGCCGTTCTCCGTCGCAGTCCGCGCAGGGCCGGTCGACGAGGAGCGGTTCGAGCTCCTCGCCGCGCTCGTCCGCGTGGACCCTCTCGTACTCGGCCTCGACGAGCCGGGCGAACCCGGCCCAGCGGGCCTCGAATCGATGGACGCCGCTGCGTTTTCCGCGGCGGTAGCTCCATTCGACCGCGAACAGCCGGTCGCCCGCGCCGTGCATCGCGAGCTTCTGCGCCTCGAGGGAAAGCTCACGCCAGGGGCCCGACACCGCCAGGCCGAGAGCTTCGGCGGCGGCCCGGAAGGTGGCGACGTGCTGGCCGTCGGGCTCGGACAGGGTGGCGCCGAACCGTGTGCCTTCGAGAGCCCCGCCGTCCAGGGGTCGATCGGGGCGCGTCACGAGGCGCGAGGGGTCGCAGGCCTGGGCGAAACCGAGCCCCCGGCACAGCGGGCACGCGCCGCGCTCGGAGTGAGGCGAGAAGTCGGCGGCCCAGAGCGGCTCGAGCCTCTCCCCGCACGCGCACGCCGGGCCTGAAGCCGGGAGCCCGCATCGGGGACACGGCCGCGAGCCGGCCCGGGCGAAGAGGAGGCGGAGCAGCTCGTCGATCTCGGTCACCGTTCCGACGGTCGTCCGCGGGTTTCGCCGTCCCGGCTGCGCGGGAACGGCGATCGCGGGCCTCAGGTTTCGGGCGGTGTCGAGCCGGGCGCCGCCGCGCATCGGGAGGAAACGGCGCGCCCAGGGAGAGACGAGATCGGCGAAGCGCGCCTGGGATTCCGCCAGGAGCGTGTCGAAGACGAGGGAGGACTTCCCGGAACCCGAGGGGCCCGTCACGACGGTGAAGCCGGGGGCTGGGAACGAGGCCGTCACGCCGCGCAGGTTGTGGGTCGTGACGCCGGTGAGCTCGAGAGGGGCGTTCTCGACCCGGGAGTCGTCGGGCCGTCCCGGCCCGGTCTGCACCGAAGGCTCCCCGTCGACGGCCTGCCGGATGGAGAACTCACCGCGGAGCGCTGCGCCGGTGGGCGCCTCCGGGCACGCCGCGATCTCGGCGACCGTTCCCGCGACGACGACGCGTCCCCCTTCGGGACCGCTGCCGGGACCGATCTCGGTGATCCGGTCGGCCCCGCGCACGAGCCCGAGGTCGTGATCGGCCACGAGGAGGGTGTGCCCACCGGCAGAGAGGCGCCGGAACGCCGTCACGAGGACCGTCACGTCGGCCGCGTGGAGGCCGATCGTCGGCTCGTCGAGGACGACGAGGGCCGGGCTCGTCGCCTTCGCGAGCTCGGTCGCGAGCTTGATGCGTTGGGCTTCGCCCCCCGAGAGCGTCGTCGCGCTCTGCCCGAGCGGGAGATAGCCCAGGCCGAGGTCGACGAGCGCGGTCAGGATGTGCGAGAGCTTCCGGTGCCCGCGGAAGAGCCCGGCTGCGGCCTCGATGCTGCCGGCGAGGACGTCCGCGATGCTCTGCCCGTCGAGCCGCACCGCGAGGACGTCGGGGTGGAAGCGCCGGCCCGCGCAGGCGTCGCAGACGAGGTCGACCGAGCCGAGGTAGCGCATTCCGACTTCGTGGACGCCCGCGCCCTCGCACGACTCGCACCGGCCCCCGGCCGTGTTGAACGAGAAGTGCCCCTTGCCGAACCCCAGCGCCCGGGCCTGGGCGGTCGCGGCGAAGAGGTCGCGGATGTGGTCGAAGGCGCCGGTGTAGGTCGCCGGGTTCGAGCGGGGCGTGCGGCCGATCGGGTCCGCGTCGACCGTCACGATCCGCGGGAAGGGGCCGTCGACACGCAGCCTCTCGACGGCGGCCGCGAGCAGCGAGGTCTTGCCGGCGCCCGCGACCCCCGTGACGAGATTGATCGACCGGAGGCGAAGCGTGAGCGAGGCGTCGACGACGGAATGCCGGGAGAGGCCGCAGATCGTGACGAGCTCGCCTTCCTCGCCCGCGCGTCCTGGCCACGCAGCCCCAGGCTCGGCGGTGGACTCCTCGATCAGCCACCTGCGGGTCGGCGTGTCGGGCCCTTCCGGACCGATCAGCCCGGCCGGCGGTCCGGAGTAGAGAAGGTGCCCGCCCTTCGTGCCGGGGCCGGGGCCGAGATCGAGAAGCCAGTCGGCGCTCAGGGCGAGCTGCGCGTCGTGGTCGACCACGACGACGGTCTGGCCCCGGTCGCGGAGGCGGAGCAGGACCCCCAGCAGGCGGGAGATGTCGTGTGGGTGCAGGCCGGCGCTCGGCTCGTCCAGGACGACGACGAGGCCGCGCAGCTCGCCGAGCGCGAGCGTCAGCAGGCGCAGCCGCTGCGCCTCTCCGGTCGAGAGGGTCGGCGCGGCGCGGTCGAAGGAGAGGTACCCGACCCCGAGCTCGTCCATGAGCGCACAGCGCGCGAAGAGCTCGGCGCGGACGGGTGCGAGGACCGGGCCTCTGTCCGCGACGCCGGTGAACAGGTGCTGCAGCTCGTGGGCCGTGAGTCGCGCCAGATCGGTGATCGAACGCCCCTGCCAGCGCACGGAGCGGGCCTCGGGACCCAGCCGCGTGCCTTCGCAGGCACGGCAGGGGCTCGTCCGGACGAACCGGAGAATCGAGTCGTTGCGCTTGCCGCGGAGGATCTCCTCCATCACCGGGAGCAGCCCGCGGTAGTGGCCCTCCTGCCGTGGACGCGCCGTGATTCCCTTCCACTTCAGCCGGTTCTCCAGCGGGTGCTTGCCGAACGGGACGAGGAGCCGGTCCGAACCGTGGAGCACCACGCCGCGCGCCTCGTCCGAGAGCTCCCGCCACGGGACGTCGACCGAGCCGCCGTGCGCGCGAAGCACCTCGTCGAGCACCGCGAGCGTCACCTGCGAGTACATGAGGTACCCGTTCGGGGTCGAGACCCGCAGCGCGCCCTCGCGAAGCGTCTTCGCCGGATGCGCGACCAGCAGCTCCGGGTCGAGCCGGTCCTCCAGGCCGAGACCCTTGCAGGTGGCGCAGGCCCCCTCGCCGGACCACGCGAAGAGCCCGCGCGAGAGCGTGACGCCGGGCGGAGCCTCGCCGAGCCGCGCGTAGAGCAGCCGCAGGAGGTCCCACACTTCGGTCATCGTGCCGACGGTGGAGCGTGGGTTGCCGAGGTGCACGTTCTGCCCGACGGCGATCGCGGGGCCGAGCCCGTCGATCCCGCGGACGTCGGGCCGCCGGAATCCCCCCGCGAACTGCCGCGCGAAGGACGGCATCAGCTCGAGGAAGCGGCGCTGCCCTTCCCGGAGAAGCGTGTCGAGAGCGAGGGACGACTTGCCGGAGCCGGAGACGCCGGTGACGACGGTCAGGCTCCCGCGCGGGATCTCGACGTCGAAGTCCCGGAGGTTGTGCTCGCGCGCGCCCCGGATGACGATCGTCGAGCTGCTGCGAGCGCCGGCCATCGTGACGGATTCTCTCCCGGGGTGTCGCATCCTCGCCGCATCGGAACCGGAGAGGGACGGCCGCAGTCCGGTCGCGGGGTACTCTCCGCCCTGCAACGCGCGACGCTCCGATGACGAAGACTCCCAACACCCGATCCGGCCACCTTCGCGGCCTCGGCCGGCTGGCCGCCGAGGCGACGCTGGGCGTGACGGAGCTCGTCGAGGCGGTGCATCAGACGATCTCGGCTGGGCCGGGGCCGCCCGGCGCGCCGCCCGGCGGCTCGACGAGCGGCCTCACGGGCGTCGTCTATGGCAACGTGCGCGGCGTGACCCGGCTCGTCGGGAGCGGTGTCGATGCCTCCCTCGCGAGTCTCGCGCCCCTCCTCGGCGAGCTGAAGCCTTCGCCCCGCCGCGATGCGATCCTCGCGGCGCTGAACGGAGTCCTCGGCGACTACCTCGAAGAGAGCGGCAACCCTCTTGCGATCCCGATGCACCTGCGACGGAACGGCCAGGTGCTCGATCCGGACGCCCGGTCTCTCGCGTCCGTCGTACCGCAGCCTGCGGGAAAGCTCGTCCTCCTCGTTCACGGTCTCTGTGTGAACGACGAGAAATGGACTCGGGAGGGGCACGACCACGGCGCGGCGCTCGAGCGCGACCTCGGCCTGTTGCCGGTCTATCTCCGTTACAACTCGGGCCGCCACGTCTCCACGAACGGCCGCGAGCTGGCCCGGCTCCTCGAGACGTTCCTGGCGAGCGGACCCGCTCCCCCTCCGGAGCTGACGATCGTGGCCCACAGCATGGGCGGCCTCGTGACGCGCAGCGCCCTCCATTACGCGGCCGAGGCCGGGCACTCCTGGCCGCGGAGCCTGCGCTCCGTCGTCTTCCTCGGCACGCCCCACCA
Source organism: Holophagales bacterium (assembly GCA_016719485.1). Classification (NCBI taxonomy): domain Bacteria; kingdom Pseudomonadati; phylum Acidobacteriota; class Holophagae; order Holophagales; species Holophagales bacterium. Next base: position 491,837 of record JADJZB010000004.1, on the reverse strand, counting down.
CGGCTCGCCGCTGGAACGCGGCGGGAACCTCGTCCAGGCCGCCCTGGGTGTCAGCCCGTACGCGCTCCCGTTCGCGCGGCTGGGGAAGATCCGGAGCGCGGGGATCACCGACCTGCGTCACGGCAACCTGCTCGACGACGACTGGGAGGGTGAGGATCGCTTCGCACATCGCGGCGACACCCGGCGTCCGCTCCCGTTGCCCCGGGGAGTCGCCTTCTTCGCCATCGCGGCGACGACGACGAAAGAGACCGCGAGGCCGGGAAGCCGGCTGGCCGGGGACGGCCTCGTTCCCGTCGAGAGCGCGTTAGGTCACCACGTCGACCCGGAGCGGACGCTTCTCTTCGCCCCTTCGCGAACGTGGATCGCGCGCGGGATGCACCACTTCGACCTGCTCGGCCGGCCCGAGGTCTACGCGCGGATCAGGGAGTGGCTGGAGTCGAGCGGCCCGAACGGGAGTCCCCGGAGATGACGACGGCACCGGAACCGGAGGCGGAACGGAAGGCCACGGACCTCGGAGCCCTCTTCGGCGCGATCGACATCTACCTCTTCGACCAGATCCTGCGCGGGCGGATCGCGCCCGGGATGCGCGTCCTCGACGCCGGCTGCGGCCGCGGCAGGAACCTCGTCTTCTTCCTGCGCGAGGGCTACGAGGTCCTCGCGCTCGACTCCGACGCCGGCGCGATCGAAGCGGTGCGCTCTCTCGCGAAACGTCTCGCTCCGTCGCTTCCGGATTCGAGCTTCCGGCAGGAGCCGGTCGACGCCAGCAGCTTTCCCGACGGCTGCGCCGACGTCGTCTTCTCAAATGCCGTCCTGCACTTCGCCCGTGACGAGGAGCACTTCCTCGCGAAGCTCCGCGGGACGTGGCGCCTCCTCGCGCCCGGGGGCCTCTTCTTCTGCCGTCTCGCCTCCTCCATCGGGATGGAGGATCGCGTCGAGCCGCGCGGGGGACGCCGCTACGCCCTCCCCGACGGGACCGACCGCTATCTCGTCGACGAGGCGTACCTGGCGGCGCTCACGGCGGAGCTCGGCGGAAAGCTCCTCGATCCGATCAAGACGACGGTGGTTTCGGGCCAGCGCGCCATGACGACGTGGGTCGTCCGCAAGGGAGCTGCGAATGGCAACGGATAGCGACCTCGCCGTCCGTCTCGCGTCCGCCCTCCGGCTCGAACCCCATCCCGAAGGCGGGCGCTACCGGCAGGTCTACCGTTCCGGAACGGTCGTCGAGGACTCCGGGCGGCTCGTTCGCCGTCCGGCGTTGACCGCGATCCTCTTCCTCCTCTCGCGCGGCGAGGTGAGCCGCTGGCACCGCGTGCTCTCCGACGAGGTATGGTTCTTCCACGAAGGGGACCCGCTCGAGGTCCTCGTCGTCGACGCGGAGCTCGCGGGTGTCGAGCGGCACGTCCTCGGGCGCGCGAGCGAAGGTCTCGAGCCGATCGCCGTCGTTCCCGCCGGCGCGTGGCAGGCGGCGCGGCCCCTCGGCGACCTGGCGCTCGTGTCGTGCACCGTGGGACCCGGATTCGACTTCGCGGACTTCGTTCTCCTGGCGGACCTGGCCCCGGAGGCGGCGCGGCTCCGGGCCGGCTTCCCGGGTCTCGCCGAGCTGCTGTGATGGGCCCGCCGGGTGGTGCGCCTCAGGCCACGCGGGCGCGTCGATGAGACACGTCGTCCCGGCTGCGCGTCTGGCCCTCGGAGCGCTCTTCGCCGCGACCGGCGTCGGCGGCTTCCTCGGCCTCCTCCCGATCGCTCCCCCGCACGCCTTTCAGGTGATGCTGATCGAGAGCGGCTGGATGAAGGTCGTGAAAGCGATCGAGCTGGGAGCGGGGCTGCTTCTCCTTTCGAACCGCTTCGTGCCGCTCGGCCTCGCACTTCTCGCCCCGGGCGTCGTCTCGATAACCCTCTACCACCTCCTCCTCGACCCGGCGTTTCTCTGGATCGTGCCGGTCATCGTGGCACTGGAGGGGTTCCTCCTCTGGACCTACCGGGGGAGCTTCCGAGGTCTGCTGGTGCGGGACGCGCAGCCCGGGGCCTGAATCAGCGCCGGCCTTCGGCCTTTGCCAGCTCCGACTCGTAGCGAGGGTTCTTCCACTCGCGCGGCACCGGGTCGGTCCCCGTGCCCTTCTCGAGGAACGTGACGACCCTGACGACGAGCCGGACCTCGGGGGCCATGTCGACGCGCGAGAGGAACATCGTTTCGAGGGCCGTCCCCGGGTCGATCGCCTCGAGCGGGCTCCCGAACGCGACGTCCTGGTTCTCGCCCACGAGGGCCTTGCCGGTGACGTCGAGGTAGACGACCGTCGCGATGACACGGCGAACCGGAAGATCGGCGACGTTGCGGATCGTCGCCCGGTACGTGGGAAGCGGCGGATGGCCCTGTACCGCGACGGCCCTCACCTCGACGGGCGCGCGCCCGGTGGCCCCGAGACGCTCGAGGGTCTCGGGCGGGCGGACAGGCGGCAGAGGAGCGGGATTCGGCGCCGCCGCCGGGAGGGCGGGCGCCGGGCCGGGAGGAGGCGGCCCGGTCGCCACATCTCCGCACGCCGTGGAAAGCGCTGCGAGGCCGAGGCACAGGGCGAACGCGACGGAGTCCTTCACGCGACGGACGTTACCTCGGCCTGCGGTCCCGCTTCAGGGGCGCCCTGAAAAAGCTGCCGGGAGCGAGCACCTGAGCTTCGCTCCCGGCGTCCCTGGCCTGCGAGGAGGGGGGCGGCGGAGAGTGGTTCCTCGCCGACCAGGGGTAGTGAGGTCTGTAAGTGGAGGGAACTCCCTTGGGTTGCCTGTCCCTTGGCGAGAATGTGGCGCCCGTTTCCCGGAAATGCAAGGGCCGGATTCTGTTCAAACCGGCCCTTGCGAGTCCTCATTCTCCCGGGTCAGAGCCCTCGCGCGGCCCGGTACGCCGGAATCGCCGCCTCGAGGATCCGGCAGGACGCGGTGAGGTCCTCGGCCTTCAGGACGTAGGCGATCCGCACCTCGTCCTTGCCGAGGCCCGGCGTCGCGTAGAAGCCGTCCGCCGGGGCGACCATGACCGTGGCGCCGTCGAGCTGGAAGTCGGTGAGGAGCCACTGGGCGAAGTCCTCGCTGTCCTTCACCGGGATGCGCGCGACGAAGTAGAAGGCGCCCTCGGGCTTGCGGAAGAAGATGCCGGGGATCTTCGTCAGCTCGGTGAAGAGGATGTCGCGCCGATGGCCGTACTCCCTGACGACGCCCTCGACGTACTCGGGGCCGAGGAGGGCGGCGCCGGGAGCGATCGCCTGCGCGAGCCCCGGCGGAGAGAGGCGCCCCTGCGCCATGTGGAGGCACGACTGGTAGACCTCGGGGTTGCGGGTGACGAGGCAGCCGAGCCGGATGCCGCAGGCGCTGTAGCGCTTGGAGAGGCTGTCGACGACGACGACGACGTCCTCGAAGCCCGGAAGCGAGAGCGCGCTCGTGATCTCTCGCCCGTCGTAGACGAACTCGCGGTAGACCTCGTCGGCGATGAGGAAGAGGCCGTGGTCGCGGCAGAACTCGGCGACCCGGACGAGCTCCTCCTTCGAGTAGACGGTCCCGGTCGGGTTGTTGGGGTTGCAGAGGATGACGGCCTTCGTCCGCGGCGTGAGCGCCTTCTCCCACTCCCCGCGCGCGGGAAGGTGGAATCCGTCCTCGGCGCGGGTCACGATCGGCTTCAGCTCGACGCCCCCCATCGCCGCGAAGGCGCGATAGTTCGTGTAGAAGGGCTCGACGAGGAGGACCTCGTCGCCCGTCTCGCAGCAGGCCATGAAGGCGAAGAGGACCGCCTCGCTCCCGCCCGTCGTCGTGATGACCTGGCTCTTCGTCAGCTCGACGCCGCGGCCGCGGTAGTAGCCGACGAGGAAGTCGAGACACTCGGGGGTGCCGTTCGAGGGGGTGTAGGCGTAGGTCTTGTCGTGGATCTGCGCGAGCCGGTCCCGCATCGGCGCGGGGGTCTCGAGGTCGGGCTGGCCGATGTTCAGGTGGTAGACCTTCACGCCGCGCTTCTTCGCCGCGTCGGCGAAGGAGGCGAGCTTGCGGATGGGGGAGGCGGGGACGCGCCGGCCCCGCTCCGAGACGCGGGGGGTGGCCTTCTCTGCGGTCTGGACGCTCATGGCGGGCAGATTACACCGCTCACCGGCCCGGCCGGGACTCCCCGAATGCGTTCCCGACCAATCAGAAACCTGCGGCAGCCCCGTCCTTTCGTTTCTCCGTCGCACCGAGGAAGAACCCCGTCGACGGGTCGCGGGCAATCGCCTGGTAGCCGCCGTAGGCGCCGACCGGCTCCCTTCCGATCCTATGACCGCGTCTCATCAGCTCCTGGAGGACCGGCTCCGGCAGGCCCTCCTCGAGGTAGAGCTCTCCTCCGTCCTTCATGACCGTCCCTGTCGGTTCGCTCGACCCGGTGTGGTGGAAGCGAATCGCGTCTCCCGCTTCCTGGAGGTTCATGCCGAAATCGACGAGGTTCACGACGACCTGGACGTGCCCCTGGGGCTGCATGTCGCCGCCCATGAGTCCGAAGGCCATGAGCGGCTGGCCGTCTTTCGTGAGAAACGCGGGGATGATCGTCTGGAACGGGCGCTTGCCCGGCTCGAGGTAGTTGGGGTGCCCCTTCTTCAGCGAGAAGAGCGAGCCGCGGTTGTGGATCCCGATGCCCAGGGCCGGGACGACGTAGCCCGACCCGAACCCGGTGTAGTTGCTCTGGATGAGGGAGACCATGAGACCGGAGGCGTCGGCCGCGCAGAGGTAGGTCGTCTCTTTGCGGTTCAGCACGGCCTCCTCGTCGGGTGGGTCCTCGCGGGAGGCGCGCTTCAGGTCGATCTTCTTTGCCCGCTCCTTCGCGTACTCCTTCGAGAGGAGGCGCTCGAGCGGGAGCTTCGCGAAGGCGGGGTCGGCGTAGTAGCGGGCGCGATCGGCATAGGCGACCTTCTTCGCTTCGACCATGAGGTGCCAGAAGTCGGCGCTGCCACGCCCCATCTTCGCGAGGTCGTACCCCTCGAGGAGGTTCAGCATCTGGAGCGCCGCGAGCCCCTGGGTGTTCGGCGGGAGCTCCCAGAGGTCGTAGCCGCGGTAGTTCGTCGACATGGGGGCGTCCCAGGTCGAGCGGTGGCCGACGAAGTCCTCCTTCGCGAAGAAGCCGCCGTTCGCCCTGGAGAACGCGACGATGGCGTCGGCGAACTCGCCCTCCCAGCCCGCCCTCTTCTTCGAGGCGAGAAGGCGAAGCGTCCTGGCGAGAGCCGGGTTGCGGAAGCGTTCGCCTTCCCGGGGCGTTCGCCCCCCGGGCATGAAGACCTCCGCGAAGCCGGGCTTGCTTCCGAAGCGGGCGGGGCCGCGAGCCCAGTCGGTGGCGATGACGGGGGAGACGGGAAAGCCTTCTTCCGCGTAGCGGATCGCCGGGGCGAGGACTTCCGTCAGCGGGAGCTTCCCGTACCGGGCGTGGAGCTCGAGCCAGCCGTCGCCGGCGCCCGGGACGGTCCAGGCGTACGGGCTGTAGAGCGGGATGGTGCCGTCGGGAAGCGGCGGGACCTTGTCGGCCGTGAGCGCGAGAGGTGCGCGACCCGACGCGTTCAGGCCGACGACATTCTTTCGTGCCGGGTCCCAGAGGATCGCGAAGAGATCTCCACCGAGGCCGTTCGCCGTCGGTTCCATCAGGCCGAGGCAGGCGTTCGTCGCGATCGCGGCATCGACGGCGCTTCCGCCCTTTCGGAGCGTCTCGACGCCCGCCTGCGTGCAGAGCGGCTGGGCGCTCGCCACCATGCCGTGCTCGGCCCAGACGGGGGAGCGGGTCGCCTCGCCCCGCCCCTTGGGCGGCCATTCGGCGAAGAGGGGAAGCGTGACGGCAAGGGCGAGGAGTGCGACGAGAGACGCTCTCATGGCGGGATCGTACCCGGGTCGGGTTCGAAGGGGCCCAGATGGTCTCGATCCGTGCTCCCGGAGCGACCGAGCGGATAATCACGGCGCCCGTGAGGAACCTCGAGCCCCGCGAGAAGCGCGTCGTCGCAGCGGCCTTCGCCGCGGCGCTGGTGTTCTCGCTCGCGTGGACGGTCTGGCTCGGCCACCTCGGACTGGAGCGGGGCCGGGTGACGCCGCCGCGCCTCGTCCTCGCGTTCCTCGTTTTCGGCGCCCACTACCTCGGCGCTGTCATCGTCATCCTCAAGCGCCCGTTCGATCCGGCCAACCGCGCCCTCTTCCCGTTCCTCACGCTGCTGGGCGTCCTGAATGCCGGGCGGATCATCGGCGCGGTCACGTTCGGGACGTCCCTCGAGGATCAGGTCGCCTTTGCCGGGTCGGCCACCGTCTACTTCGTGGCCCTCGGCTGGATCCTCGTGACGATCGGCGGGTTCTTCCCGGTGACGCGGCTCGCGAGCCCGGGACGGGCCTACCTCGTCGTCACCGTCCTGTCCGTCGTGCCGCTCGGGCTCTACCTCCGAAGGTGGTGGATGGAGGGAGGGGGCGCCCCGCCGGGAGGCGCCTGGAAGACGGGGATCGCCGTCTTCGCCCTCGCGGTCAACCTGTTCATCTTCGTTTACTTCCTCTCCCTGGCCTGGGTGGCGCGCCGGGAAGACGTGAGGCGGCGTGCCCGGGTCGTGCTCGTCGCGGTCATCATCTACATCGGCCTCTACATCTTCCTGCGCGACATCCCGGCCGTTGCCGGCGCTGCACCGCTCCTCCCGGTGTGGGCGCTCTCTTCGGTCTCGGTCCTCTTTCCCCTGGCTCTGATCGTCGCCGCGACGCGTTTCCACCTCTTCGAGGTGGACCGCCTCATCAGGAGGAGCGCCTCGTACGCGATCGCCTCCGTCGCGCTCGTCGTCCTCCTCCTCGCGGGCGTGCCGGCTCTGACGGCAATCGTGGCGCTCGTCTCGCCCGCCCTGCAGGGGACGCTCACGACGGCCCTGGTCGCCGTCGTCCTCTTTCTCGTCTTCGATCCGCTGCGCAAGCGGGCGCAGGTCGTACTCGACCGGAAGTTCCGGCAGGGAGCGTACGACCCGGCGCAGCTCGTGACCGAAGTCGTGGGAGACCTGCGAGACGCGGGCGAAGACCTGGCGGCGGACGTCCTCCACCGCATCGCGGCCGCCCACCGGCCGGACCGGCAGGCCTTCTGGGTCTTCGCGCTCGAGACACAGGGTGTGCCGGTTCGCCCGGTGACGACCGGGGCGCTCGCCGACGTCCCCGAGCTGGACCGGACGGCGGTCCTCCCGATGTCTGACCCGGCCGAATCGCGGAACACGTTCCATCCGCTCACGGCCGACGGCGGCGACCCGCCCTACGCCGAAGGAGAGCTCGCGAACACGCTGCGGGCCGCCGGCTTCGCGGCCGCCATGCCCCTCTTCTCGGGCGACGGCGAGCCGCTCGGGCTCATCGCCCTCGGGGCCAAGCGGACCGGCGAGGGGTACGTTCCGGAGGAACGAAAGATCCTCGGCACGGTCGCCGGGCACGTCGCGCTCGCCCTCGAGAGGGCCGCGCTGACGCGGCAGGTGGACGAGGACCGCCGCGTGAGGGAGAAGGTCCTCGGGCACCTGCAGGACGGGGGCGGCGGGGCGCTCTACGAGTGCGAGCTCTGCGGACGGGTTGCGGGGGAGGACGACGTCGTCTGCCCGGCCGACGGGCACGCGGTGAGGATGACGCAGGCCGTCCCGCGGCTCCTCGCGGGGCGCTACCGGCTCGACCGGCGGCTCGGTGAAGGGGGAATGGGGACGGTCTACGCGGCCCGCGACATCCGGGGCAACCGCGATTGTGCCGTGAAGGTGATCCGGGCCGAGCAGCTCTCCGACCGGACCTCGCTCGCTCGCTTTCGTCGCGAGGCCCGACTGACGGCGCGCCTCGGCCACCCGAACGCGGTCGCGGTCTACGACTACGGCGAGCTGCGGCCCGGGGGCGCGTTCCTCGTCATGGAGCTCCTTTCCGGCGGCTCCCTCCGGACCGAGCTGACGCTGCAGAAGCCAGTGCCGTTCCTGGAGACGGCCTGGGTCCTCGACCGCACGCTCGACGTCCTCGCCGCCGCGCACGCGGCCGGCCTCGTCCACCGCGACCTGAAGCCCGACAACCTCTTCCTCACGCGCGGTCCCGGGGGTGCGACCCGCCTGAAGCTCCTCGACTTCGGCCTGGCGCGCGAGACGAAGGCCGACGCCAGGCCCGAGAGCGGCGGGGCGATCTCCTCGGTGAGCATTCTCATGGGGACGCCCGGCTACATCGCGCCCGAGATCATCGCGGGGGCCGAGGCGACTCCCGGCTCCGACCAGTGGGCGATCGCCGCGACGGGCTTCGAGCTCCTGACGGGCGTGAGGCTGAAGTTCGACCGGCCGGACCTGCCGCTGCGGTCGCTCGTCGAGGAGGTCCTCTCGATCGTCGGGACGGTCGCCTCCGGCGTCCCCGCCACCTATGCCCGCTCGCTGGCGAAGGCGATGGCCGTCGACCCGGAAGACCGCTGGGTTTCCGTCGTCGCCCTGCGCCGCGCGCTCGACCGGAGCACGGGCGGGCGGATTCCGGGGGACGGCGACGTGAGGTTCGAGGTGCTGCGGGACGACCGGCGGTAGGGGACGTCGAGGCGGCCGGAACCGGCCGGGCCCGGGTCTTTCACGCGGGACTCGCCGGGTCCTGTCCCAGGGCCGCCCGCAGCTCCTCTTCCGTCACGAGCTCGAGGTGTCCCCATCTCTCGCGGTAGACCTGGCCGCGGCGGATCTGCTCGCGGGCCCAGAGAGCCTCGCAGTCGTTGCCGGCGATCGGACCAAAGACGAGAACGTCGGTGACGGAGGTGAGGAAGGGGTGGACGGTCCCCCCTCGCTCCTCGATCGCCCGTTCGAGGGTGCGCTGCTCGTCCCGGGATGGGTTGCTCGCCACGACGAAGGAGCGGCCTTCGATGAGGTCCCGGGGGAGGGTGTCCCTCCGCTGCGCCGATCCGCTCGTGCTGCCCATGACAGTCCCCTTTCCCCGGGGGAGGCCGATGGGCGGACGAACCCCGCCCCCGGTCTCCCCCTACCTACATATGAGGGGTCGAGGGGGGGCGCACTTGACCGGGGCGCGAAATTTATTTTCGACCACGGTTCAGTCGGAGTGGGAATCTCCTCTCATAGAGAGGTAGGGATCTCGAATTCCACACACGGCCGGCGAACGTAGCCGGCCAGGAGGGCCCATGACCGCACTGATCCTGATCTTTCTCTTCCTCTCCGGAGTCGACCCTGTCCCCGACGGCGGGACGACGACGGACCCCGTGACGGCGACGGAGACGACGGACGACCCGACGAACGAGGAAGGAGTGGAAGGCGTGCGCAAGTCACCGATCGGCTGAGGCGAGCGGGAACGTTCAGGCCCGACGGACGGCCTCGGCCCGGTCCCGGCCGGCGAGGTAGTGCCGGAGGCGCCTGAAGCGACCCTGCATCTCCTCGTCCCCCGCGTCGAGCCGGCCGAGGAGCGCCGTGGCGTCGGGGTCGTCCCGGACCTCGGGAGGGGCCTCCCCCCGGAGAAACTCCACGAGGTCCCGGACGGGCCCGTAGTTGCCGAGCGCGGCCTGGGCCTCGGCGAGGGCGAGGCGGGCGTAGTAGGCGTCGACGGCGAGGCCTTCGCGGACGCAGTGCGCGACGAGCTTCTCGCCCCGGGCGCGGACGTCCTCGTACGCACCCTCGTCGAGTCCCAGGTTGAGGAGATTCACCCGGATCGTCGCTGCGCTCGCCATCAGCCCCGCCCGGAGGGCCAGCTCGAGTGCGGCGCCGAAAGCGGCGCGGGCCTCGGCGAGACGGCCGAGGTTCATCAGGATGCCGGCCCGGTTCTGCTGGGTGGAGGCGACCGGGCCGGGGTCGACCGCCGGGTCGAGGCGCTCGAGCGCGGCGTCGAAGGAATGGAGCGCGGGGAGGAAGCGCGCCTCGCTGAAGTGGACGAGGCCGATTGCGGCCTCGGCGCGCCCGACCCAGGCGTCCTGGCCGTCCTCTGCGAAGCCGTCCCGAGCCTCGGTCAAGTGTCGGAGGGCCTCCGCGTAGCGGGACTCGCCCCAGAGGGCCGAGCCGGCGTAGTAGTGCGCCTGCGAGAGGAGGAGGAGCGGCGCCCCGGCCAGCTCGAGCCCGGCGAGCCCGTCGAGCGCCCGCCGGGAGGCTTCGCCGGCCTGACCGACGTAGAGGAGCCCCTGACTCTCGAGGACGTTCGCTGCGGCGAGAGCCAGACGCGAAGGGAGGTCGGCACGCGACTTCGAGGAGGAGACCGCGTCGCGGAGACCGGCCGCGAAGGCGACGGCCTTCCGCGGGCTCCGGAGCGCGAGCCGCGAGGCGAGCTGGACGGCCTGGAGAGCGACCTCGGGGAAGCCGTCCCGGGCCGCCGCCTCCCCGAAGGCGAGCGCGAGCCGCTCCTCGTCGACGTCGGCGGCGGCGACGAGCGCCTCGGCCTCCTCCCGCGTCCGGCGGAGGCGCCCGAGGGCCGCCGGGACGGGCAGCGGCGGCGCCGCGGCGCGAACTTCGGAGATGGCTTCCAGGTCCGAGAGGTGCTCCCGCCCGGCAGCGAGGCCCTCGATGCGCCTCCGGCACTCGGGGCAGCCCTCGGCGTGGGCGTTACGCGCCGCGCCCGGCCGAGGGGAGAGGGCGAGGGCGAGGAGGTCGACCTCCCGCAGGTGCCGTTCAGCCGAGGGCATCGGCGAGGGTCCTCAGGCACTTGCGGTAGCGTTTGTAGATCGCCCCTTCGGAGACGGGGGCGTCGCTTCCGGCGACCCGCGATTTCCCCTCGAGGAGGCAGCTGCGCATGACGGAGCGGCAGTACGGGGAGAGGAGCGCGAAGGCCGACCGGAACCGGCAGACGACCTCGATCCGCTCGCACGCATCGTCGGCTCTCTGGAAGCCATCCGGCATGGGGAGCTCACGCCGTTGGACCTCCTGGCGGCGGCGCCACGCTCCGAGGCACTCCCTGAGGAAGACCGAGGTGAGATAGGCCTCCGGGCTCCGGACGGAAGGGGCGGCGAAGACGATTGCGGTGGCGGCCCGCTGGAGCGCTTCTTCTGCGTCCTCCCGGGAGAGGTCGAATCGCCTCCGGCCCAGGGAGATCAGGCTCTGGCCGAGGTGCCGGTAGAGCTCCTCCCAGTCCCACTCCCGGGCGTCGGCGGGCACCGCCGTACCGAGGGCGCCGGCGGACGATTCCACCGGGTCCTGTGCGGACCCGGCCCGGCTCGATCCGGCGGATACGGCGTCCCTCGGCACGGCCCGAGATTACTCTCGGCCCACCTCTTCCCGGAAGACCCTACGCCGTGGCCAGCCGATCTTTCGCTTCCTGCTTCTCGACCCAGCGGTTGAAGGCCCACATGGAGACGGCCGAGACGAAGCCGATGGCCATCAGCAGCAGCCAGCCGCGCGTGGCTGCGGCGCGGTTCAGATCGAGGAGGCCGTCGGCTCTCGTCGTCGCGCCCTTCGCCATGACGTCGTTGAAGATCCAGGCGCCGACCGGGCCGCCCGTCAGGGAGCCGATGGCCAGCGGCAGGTTCGCGTAGCCGAGGAAGAGCCCTTCCTGCCCCTTCGGCGCGAGCGCGCCGATGTACTCGTACATCCGCGGCGACGTGTAGAGCTCGCCGAAGGCGATGAGGCCGACCGTCAGGATGATGAAGATCGAGGCGATCGGGAGGAGGTCGGCCACGGGGGCGCGCAGGCCGCCATCCGAGTAAAGAGGGTAGAGGTTGATGCCCATCGAGACGCCGATGATCACGCAGCCGACGATCATCGACTTCACCGGCTTCATCTTCCCGAAGAGGCTCGTGACGAGGAGCTGGAAGACGACGATGACGAACGGGTTCGCGGCGGTGTAGAGGTCCATCGCCGGGCTCGTCTCGACGACGCGCTTCACGTAGAGCGGCATGACGTTGTAGACCTGGTTGTAGAGAAAGAAGAAGCCGCTGATGACCAGCAGGAAGAGCGCGAAGCGCCTGTTCTTCAGCACCAGGACCATGTCGAGAAGGATCCGGCCCGGCGTCCGCTTCGGCTTGGCGGGGGTGTTCGGGGCGACCGCGGGTTCCTTGTAGAAGACGAGGACGACGAAGAACGCGACGATGGAGGCGGCCGTGGCGACGGCGAAGATGTACGAGAGAGCCGGGCTTCCGGCGGCCATCTCGGGGGCGGGCCGCAGCTTCATCGCCTGGGAGATGCCCGCGGCCGCGCCGGAGATGATGGCGAAGGCGCCGAACGTCGTCTTCGCGATCGTCCCGCGCTCGTCGCGGTGCAGGACGTTCCACTTCACGAGCAGCGTCAGCAGGGCGGCCGCGATGCCACAGACGGCGACGACGCCGAGGATCAGGACGACGTCGGGCCGGGTTCTCACGACGAACGCCGTGCCGCGTCCGAAGAGCGACCCGATGTTGATGATCATGTAGAAGATGGCGAACCCCAGCGTGGCGAGGGTGCCCGAGGTCTTCTGCACGGTCCCCGAGATACAGGGCTTGATGACCGAGCCGCCGATGCCGATCAGGAGGATGCCGGCGACGATCGTGCCGACGAGGCCCGCGGAGGCGGTGAACTCCTTCCCGACGATCGGCGCGAGCTCGGCGCCACCGAACCAGACGGGCGAGCCCATGAGCATGTAGCCCGCGGCGAGGAGGACGAACGCGACGAGGAGCGACTTCCGGAACCCGACCTGGTCGGCGATCGTGCCGGAGAGGATCGGGAGGAAGTAGACGAGCGTCCAGAGGACGCTGTTGAGGTTCGAGGGCCAGTACGCCCCGAGCCCGAGCTGGCCGAGGTAGATGACGACGAAGCTCGCCATCGAGTAGTAGGCCGCCCGTTCGAAGAGCTCGACGACGTTCGCGGTCCAGAAGACGGTGGGGAACTTGTCCTGTCGTGCTTCGGTCATCACGGCCGGGGATTGTAGTGGGGGCTGCGGGCAAAAAGCGCGGAGACGGACTCTCGTAGACTCCGCCGGATGGGCGCAACGGGGCGGCTCGCCCTTTTCCTCGGCATCGTCCTCTCCGTCTGGACGCTTTTCCACGTCTACGCGTTCCAGCGGGCCTTCTCGATTCCCGTCCTGGCCCGGGCCGTGCCCGTCGCAGCGCGGGTCGCTCTCTTCGCCCTGCTGTGGCTTTCCTACCCGCTCGGGAGGGTCCTGGCGAAGTGGGCCCCTGGGGCTCTCGCGAGGGGCGTGGAGCTGGCGGGAGCCGTCTGGATGGGGGTGCTCTTCCTCGCGTTCGCGGCGCTTCTCGCGGCCGACGTCGTGACGGGCTTCGGAAGGCTCTGGCCCCGCGGAGCGGTCCCGGCGCGCTCCGTGGCGCTCGTCGTCGCCATCGTGCTGTCCGTGGTCGCAATCGTCCAGGGCGCTCGGATCCCGCGGGTGGTGCGGCACGAGGTGAAGGTGTCGGCCCTCCCGGACGGGCGCACCGAGCTGCGAATCGTGCAGCTCTCCGACCTGCACCTCGGGACGCTCCTCGGCGAGGTGTGGCTCGGACGGCGGGTCGACGAAGTGAACGCCCTCGCGCCCGATCTGGTCGTCGTGACGGGCGACCTCGTCGACAGCGAGGTAGGGCCGGTCGAACCGCTCGCGCCCGTCCTCCGGAGGCTCTCGGCCCCCCTGGGCGTCTACGGGGTCACCGGAAACCACGAGTTCTACGCAGGGCTCGAGCGGTGCCTCGGTGTCTACGAGACGGCGGGTATCCGGACTCTTCGCGACGGCTGGGCCGAGGTGGCGCCCGGGCTCGTCCTGACCGGGGTCGACGACCTGACGGCCAGGCGGCAGCTCGGGATCGACGGCCGCAGTCTCGACCGCGCGTTCGCGGGAGTGCCGGGCGGCGCCGTCGTCGTCCACCTCTCGCACTCGCCGCTCCTGGTCCGCGACGCCGCGGCGCGCGGCGCGCGGCTCATGCTCTCCGGGCACACCCACGGTGGTCAGCTGTGGCCCTTCACCTTCCTGTCGGCAATTCCCTACCCGTTCCAGGCGGGACGTTACGAGGTCGACGGGATGACGCTCGCCGTCTCGCGCGGCACGGGAACGTGGGGGCCGCCGATGCGGCTCTTCTTCCGCTCGGAAATCGTGGAGGTCACTCTCCGGACGTGAGGGTCCGTCGCGCCCTCCTGGCCGTCGCCGCGCTCCTGGCGGCGCTGGGGGTCTGGCCCCTCGAGGCGGCGCGGTCGGCCGTTCGCGTCTACACGGCCCGCGACGGGCTGCCGCAGCTTCAGGTGACCGCGATCTGCCAGGACCGCGGGGGCTTCCTCTGGGTCGGCACGCTCACAGGAGGGCTCGGCCGCTACGACGGCCGCCGATTCGAGACGTTCGACGCGGCAACGGGCCTGCCGGGCTCTTCGATCCAGTCGCTCTCGCTGGGTCCGGCGGGTGAGGTCCTCGCCGGGACGTCGAACGGGGCCGCGGTCTACGCGTCCGGGACCTGGACGGTCCTTCCCGTAACGGCGGGGCCGTCTCCGTCCGTCACCGCTCTGCTCGCGCTGGAGGACGGACGGCTCTACGCTGGCGCCTCCGGGGGTCTCTTCGTCGCCGCCTCGATCGGCGGGTCGTTCGAGGCGGTACCGTCGGTCGGCGACCTCGCCGGTACCGAGGTGGTGACCCTCTTCCACTCACCCGACGGCGTTCTCTGGGCGGGGACGACACGCGGCCTGGCGCGGCTGCTTCCCGGCGGGGCCCTGACGCGGGTCGACGTGACGGGCCTGCCCGACCAGTCCGTCAGCGTGATTGCGTCGGGGCCGCGCGGCGGGCTCCTCCTCGGCGTGACGGAGGCCGGGCTCTTCGAGGTCGACGTGACCACCCTGACCGCTCGCCGCGTGGGAGGCGACGACGCGCCGGGGAAGAACGTCTCCGGCCTCGTCCGCGAGGCGGAGGGGGGCGGCACCTGGATCGGCACGAGCGACCGCGGAGCGTTCCGCTGGGACGGCGCCTCGGGGTTCGAGCGGTTCGGGATGACCGAGGGCCTTCCCGACGCGAGGGTCTGGGCCGCGTTCGAGGACCGGGAGGGAATCGTCTGGTTTGGCACGGACTCCGGGCTTGCCAAGAAGGGGCCGGCAGCGTTCCGAACGTTCGGGCCGGAGGATGGGCTCCCGGTCGGGGCTCCGCTCTACGGCATCGCCGAGACGCCGGACGGCACCCTGTGGATCGGCGCGCACGACCGCGGGCTCGTGCGGCGCAGCGAAGGCGGCACGACACGGCTCTTCACCGCGAAGGACGGCCTGCCGCACACGGAAGTCCGCTCGTTCTGCGTGTCGCCCGACGGAGACGTGATCGTCACGACCTCGCAGGGGGCAGCGCGGATCTCGAGGGACCGGGTCACGTCATTTCCCCTGCCGGAGGGAGCGCCGAAGGTCGTCGACGAGATCGCCTTCGCGAAGGACGGCGCGCTCCTGCTGGGCTCGGCGCGCCAGGGGCTCTTCGTCTTCCGGGACGGGAAGCTGTCGCGGGCCGGGAAACCCGTGGGGGACTCGGTTTCGGTCCTCCATCTGGGGCACGGAGGGACCCTCTGGGTCGGCGGCCTCGGATGGGGCCTCGCCGGCCTGAAGGAAGGCTCCTCGCCGGAAGCGCTCGGGACGGCCGAAGGACTTCCGTCGAACGCCGTCACCGCGATACTCGAGGACCGGCGAGGCGGTCTCTGGGTCGGCACGGACCGGGGGCTTTTCTGGCGGACGGGCAACCGGGGGGTCCGCGTTCTCGACGCGCGTTCGGGCCTGCCCGATTCGTACGTTTACTGGGTCGGCGAGGACCGCGAGGGGTTCGTCTGGGCCGGCACGAACCGGGGGGCCGTTCGGATCGCCCCTTCGGGGGAGATCCGGGTCTTCACGACGAACGACGGCCTCGGCGCGAACGAGTGCAACCAGAACGGCTTCTTCGCCGACAGCCGGGGGCGTGTCTGGATCACGACCGAGGGACTGTCGCTCTTTCAGGGCCTCCCGGCTCCGCGACGCCCGGTGCCTCCCCTCGTAGCCGTCTCGGAGATCCGGCTGGGCCGGGTCCGCCTGCCTCCCGGGCGCGATCTCGTCCTCCCGTTCCGGCACGCGCCATTGACGCTCCGCTTCGCGGCGCTGTCGTTCCTCGACGAAGGGGCTACGACGTTTCGCTACAGGCTTTCCGGGCTTTCGGACGGGTGGACGGCGGCCGAGCCGGGCCAGGCCGAAACGACGTACGGTGCCCTCGGAGCGGGGAACTACGTCTTCGAGGTGACGGCGACGACGGTCGACGGCCGATCCCCCGAGCCGGCGGCGACCGTGAGGATCACCGTGGAGACACCCTGGTGGCAGCGGCTGCCGGTGCTTTTCGGTGGCCTCTCGGTCATCGCGTTCGCGGCAGCGCTCGTCGTAAAGGCGCGGGAGCGTCGGCTCGTGGCGGCCCGGGTGCGGCTCGAAGAGACCGTCGCACAGAGGACCGACGAGCTGCGCCGCCTGAACGAGCAGCTCTCCGAGTTCGCCATCACCGACGCCCTCACGGGCCTCCCGAACCGCCGGTCGATCCTGGGCACGGCGGAGGAGGCGTTCTCGCTCGCCCGCCGGCGGGGAATGCCCCTCTCGGTCGGCATGATCGACTTCGATCACTTCAAGGAGATCAACGATGCGCTCGGGCACGCCGAAGGCGACCGGCTCCTGGCCGAGGGAGCGCGCCGGATGGCCGGGAGTCTCCGGACCGAGGACGTCGTCGGCCGATACGGCGGCGAGGAGTTCCTCGCCGTCCTTCCGATGACGGGTCCGGAAGGAGCATTCGCCGTCGGAGAACGGCTTCGCCAGGCCGTCGGGGAGGTGGGGCTCGTCGCCGACCGCGCCGGAGAGGCGCCTGCCGCGCGGGCTTCGGTGAGCATCGGCATCGCGTCGCTCGCCGCGGGGGACGAAGGGCTCGCCAGCCTTCTGAAGCGCGCCGACGCGGCTCTCTACGAGGCCAAGCAGGCCGGACGCGACCGGGTCATCTGCCGGTAGCCCGAAAGGCGAGTCGCCGGCTTCCGAGCCGTCCCGGATGAAGACCTGGGACATCCTGTCGCACACGTACGCACATCGGAACCTTCCGGCGGCAGGAGCGTAACTGCGGGCATGACCCTCGATCTCGATCCGTCTGGCGAGACGAACAGCCCCGTTCGGGGCAGCTGGAGGTCCGGTATGGGCAAGCTCTTCAAGGTCCTTCTCGTGCTGATCGTCGTGGGCGGCGTCGTCACCGGCATCTACGCCCTCGCGAGCTCGGGAAAGAAGGACGACGGCGGCCTCAAGATCGTCGTGGCCGAGTCGGGCTCGATCACGGAGAAGGCGCTCGCCGTGGGCCAGATCCAGCCGCGGCAGAAGTTCTCGGTGAAGTCGAAGATCTCCGGCATCGTGAAGAGCTGCCGGGTCGAGGTCGGCGACAGCGTGAAGGCGGGCGATCCGATTCTCGAGATTCAGCCCGACCCGACGCCCCTCGAGGTGACCGAGGTCGACCGCAGGGTCGAGTCGGCGAACGCCTCGTTCGCGCGCGCCAAGTCCGAATTCGACCGGGCCCAGGAGCTCAACCGGCAGGGGATCACGGCGCGGTCCGACGTCGACGTCAAGCGCGAGGCGTTCGAGCTCGCCAAGATCGCCGTCGCCAAGGCCGACCAGGACCGCGAGCTCACCCGCAGCGGGAAGATCACGTCGTTCGACTCGGGAATCGACTCGATCATCCGCGCTCCGGCCGCCGGGACGATCCTCACTCGCGCGGTCAACCCGGGCGACCCCGTCGTCCCGCTCACGTCGTACCAGCCCGGCACCGAGCTGGCGACGATCGCCGACATGAGCGACCTCATCTTCAAGGGGACGGTCGACGAGATCGACGTCGGCAAGCTCCACGTCGGGCTCGAGGCGCGCATCAAGGTGGGTGCCCTCCCGACGGACGTCGTCACGGGGAAGGTCGCGCGGATCGCGCCGCAGGCCCAGCAGAAGGACGGGGCGACCCTCTTCGACGTCGAGATCGAGCTCGACCCGGGACAGAAGATCGTCCTGCGCGCCGGCTACTCGGCGAACGCGGACCTGATCATCCGCGAGAAGAAGGACGTCGTGACGATCCCGGAGCGGCTCGTGACCTTCGAAGACGGCGGGAAGAAGGCCTTCGTCGAGCTGCCGGGGAAGAACCCCAAGGACGAGCCGAAGAAGGTCGAGATCAAGACCGGCATCTCCGACGGCCTGAACATCGAGGTCACCGAAGGCGTGAAGAAGGGCGACCAGCTCGTCCAGCGGCCGCCGAAGACGATCAGCTGAGCGCGGATCGACGAGGAAGAGGTCCGCCGATGCTCCGCGACGCGCTGCTGCAGCTCCACCGCGACCTGAAGAGCCAGAAGCTCCGGACGCTCCTGACGGTGTTCGGGCTCGTCTGGGGGACGGTCGCGGTGACGCTCCTGCTCGCCTTCGGGGCGGGCCTGAAGAAGAACCTCATCAAGCAGACGGCGGGCCTCGGAGACCGGATCTGCATCTCCTGGCCCGGCCTGACGTCGATCCCGTACCAGGGGCTCGGAAAGGGGCGGCGCATCCGGATCACCGACGAGGACCTCGAGACGGTGAGGCCGCGCGTCGACGGCCTGAAGCGGATGTCGAGCGAGTACAGCGACGGCTGGAAGATGGTCTACAACCTGCGGACCTTTCCGGTCGACGTCTCGGGCGTGTCGCCCGAGTTCGGCGAGATGCGGAACCTGATTCCCGTCCCGGGGGGCCGCTTCCTGAACCCGCTCGACATGAAGGACCAGCGCCGCGTCGTATTCCTCGGGAACAAGGTCGCCGAGGACGTCTTCGGCAAGGGAACCGACCCGGTCGGCAAGACCGTCCTCTTCAACGGCTCCCCCTTCCTCGTCATCGGCGTCCTGACCGCCAAGGAGCAGGACTCGAGCTACAACAGCCGCGACAGCGACCTCTCCTGGATCCCGGGGACGACGTTCCGGGCGCTGACGGGCCGGAAGTACCTCTCGAACTTCGTCTTCCAGCCGGCGTCGGCCCTCGAGTCGAAGGAGGTGACGGAAAGCCTCCGCTCGGCGCTCTCGCGCCGCCTCAAGTTCGACCCCGCGGACAAGGAGGCGTTCTCGGTCTGGGACACGACGGAGCAGTTCCAGTTCTTCGAGGTCTTCATGCTCGCCTTCTCGCTCTTCCTGGGGATCGTCGGGTCGCTGACGCTCGTCGTCGGCGGGATCGGCGTTTCGAACATCATGAACGTCATCGTCGACGAGAGGACGAAGGAGATCGGCGTGAAGATGGCCCTCGGCGCGAAGTCGGGGGCGATCCAGAGGCAGTTCATCGTCGAGACGCTCATCGTGACGGCGATCGGCGGGGTCGTCGGGTTCGCGATCTCGCTCGGCATCTGCACCGTCTTCCCCGAGAGCCTCCAGGAGTTCGTCGGCAAGCCCGAGGTCTCGCCCTTCGTCGCACTGATCACGACCGGGATCCTCGGGGTCATCGGCTTCCTCGCGGGCTTCTTCCCGGCCCGCTCCGCGTCCCGGCTCGACCCGGTCGTCGCGATGAAGCTGTAGGAGAAGGGCCGTGAAAGTGATCCTCCACCTCTTCCTCCAGTCGGCGACGCTCGGCCGCAAGCGCGCGTTCCTGACCATCGCGGCGATCGCCTGGGGCACGGTCGCCATCCTGCTGCTCCTCGCCTTCGGGGAAGGGCTGAAGCGGCAGCTTTCGAGCAACTCGCGGGCGATGGGGGAGAACATCGGCGTGATGTGGATGAGCGAGACGACGAAGGCGTGGAAGGGGATGAACCCCGGCCGGCCAATCCGCGTCCGCATCGACGACATCCCCGTCCTCGCGTCCCGCCTGCCGGAGCTCGAGTCGGTCATCGGCGAGGCGATCCAGTGGCGGACGAACCTGACGGCCGGAAAGAAGACGGTCGCCGGCCGGGTCAAGGGAGTGAACTACCCCTACGGCGAGGCGCGCAAGCAGTACCCGGTGGCCGGCGGGCGGTTCCTCTCGCCGCTCGACGAAGCCGAGCGCCGGCGCGTCATCTTCCTCGGCAACGAGCTGGCCGAGGACCTCTACGGCAAGGACGACCCCGTCGGGCAGACGCTCCTCGTCGCGAATGCCCCGTTCACGGTCGTCGGCGTCATGCAGAAGAAGACGCAGATGGGGGCCTACGCCGGGATGGACAAGGATCACTCCATCATTCCGATCTCGACCTGGAAGGCCCTCTTCGGACGGCCGACGGTGAACAACCTCGTGATCCGCGTGCGCGACTCCTCGAAGATGGCGGAGGCGATCGTGAGGACTCGCGAGGTCATCGCGGCGAAGTACGGCTTCGACCCCTCCGACGAGCGCGCGCTGCCGACCTGGGACACGGTGAAGTCCCAGAAGGTCAACCAGAACGTCAGCGTCGGGATCCAGATGTTCCTCGGGATCATCGGCGCGCTGACGCTCCTCATCGGCGGCGTCGGCGTCGCGAACATCATGTACGCGGTCGTCAAGGAACGGACGCGCGAGATCGGCGTGAAGATGGCCCTCGGGGCGAAGGCGGGGTGGATCACCGGGCCGTTCGTCCTCGAAGGGCTCTCGTACACGCTCGTCGGGGGCGCGGCCGGGATGCTCATCGCGACGCTCCTCGTCCTGGGGATGAGCTTCATCCCGACCGACGGGAACCAGGTCATGGAGTTCCTCGGGACGCCGAAGCTCTCCCTGGCGATCGGCCTCGGCACCGCATCGATCCTCGGCGTCATCGGCCTCCTCGCCGGCTACTTCCCGGCCCGCCGCGCCGCCGCCATCGACCCCGCTTCCACCCTCCGCTACGAGTAGGAGCCCGCCATGTCGAGCCACAGCGAGAAGACCCCTCCCGCGACCGGACGCCCGATCATCGAGATGGCGGGCATCCGGAAGGTCTACGACACCGGCAAGGTGAAGGTGGAGGCGCTCAAGGGCGTGGACCTGACGATCGAGAAGGGCGAGTTCGTCGCGATCGTCGGCCCTTCGGGCTCCGGCAAGTCGACGCTCATGAACCTCCTCGGCTGCCTCGACACGCCTTCGGGCGGCGACTACTTCATCGGCGGCGAGAAGGTCGCCGGCCTCTCTCGCGACCAGCTCGCCGAGGTGAGGAACCGGCGGGTCGGCTTCGTCTTCCAGGCGTTCAACCTGCTGCCCCAGATCAGCGCGTTCGAGAACGTCGAGATGCCGCTCGTCTTCGGAGGCGTCGCGCCGAAGGTGCGGCGCGCGAAGACGGCCGAGCTCCTTGCGAAGGTCGGCCTCGGCGACCGGATGGACCACAAGCCGACGGAGCTGTCGGGTGGGCAGATGCAGCGCGTGGCGATCGCGCGGGCCCTCGCGATGGACCCCGACATCGTCCTCGCGGACGAACCGACCGGGAACCTCGACACGACGTCGGGGACCGACATCATGGGAGTCTTCCTCGACCTCTGGAAGCAGGGCTCGACGCTGATCGTCATCACGCACGACATGGCGCTGGCCCGCCGCGCGAGCCGGATCGTGGAGATCCGCGACGGGAGGATCGTGAGCGACCGACCGGCGGAGCAGGCGGCGTAGG
This sequence comes from Holophagales bacterium, assembly GCA_016719485.1. NCBI lineage: Bacteria > Pseudomonadati > Acidobacteriota > Holophagae > Holophagales > Holophagales bacterium. The sequence goes on along the minus strand of JADJZB010000004.1, from coordinate 470,468 downwards.
AGAACGGAGAGAACGACGACGGGGAGCGGGACGCCGGTCGGGAGCGTGGGCTCCGTCAGGCCGATGACGCCGTCTCGACGGGGAGCGCCGTGACGAGCATGTCGAGGAAGGCGCGCACTTTCCCCGGCATGAGGCGGCGGCCCGGGAAGACGGCCCAGGCCGTGCGAGCGCTGAGGCACCACGCGGGGAGCACGCGGCGCAGCTCGCCTCGTCGCACGTAGGGTGCGGCGAGGAGGTCGGGGACGGCGGCGATCCCCGCGCCCGCGCGGGCGAGGCGGAGCAGGAGCTCGGGGGAGTTCGCGCTCGCCCGCCCGTTGGGAACGCCCTGCCACCGTTCCTCGCCCCGGGTGAGCGTCCAGCGGGCCGGCTCCCCGTCGCGCCCGAGGAGCCGGAGGGCGTCGTGCCGCGCGAGGTCGTCGGGCGATACGGGGTCTCCACGCCCGGCGAGATAGGACGGGGCGGCGTAGAGGCCGATCGGGAAGACCGCGACGCGGCGCGCGGCGAGAAGGGCGTCTTCGGGCGGCGAGCCGATCTGAACGGCGAGGTCGACGTTCTCCCCGAGCAGGTCGACGCGCCGCGCGGAAAGGTCGAGCTCGAGCGAGACCGCCGGGTGCATCGCCGTAAACGCGGCGAGCGCTTCGGAGAAGAGGAGGATGGCGAGGTCGCTCGGCATCGCGACGCGAAGGCGGCCGACCGGCGCCTCCTTCCGGTTCTCGGCGAGGGCGGCGACGTCGTCGACCTCCGTGGCGACGCGACGGGCGTGGGCGAGGAGCTTCTCGCCGAGCTCCGTGAGGCGGAGACGCCGCGTCGTCCGGACCATGAGCCGCTCGCCGAGCCGCTCCTCGAGGATGGAGATCCGCCTCGAGACCGTCGACTTCGGCAGGCCCAGGCGTTCGGCGGCGCGGCTGAAGCTCCCCGAGTCGGCCACCCGGGCGAAGATCAGAAGATCGTTGGGCTCAGATTGTTTCATTTACGGAACAATGATATCCGATTTCGCCTCTTCTCTTCCGCCTGTAGAACGCCCATCTTTGTCGTCGGGAACGAACCCCGGTCCCAGGGAGAACGAAATGAAGATCCTCCAGATCAACGCGAGCGCCCGGAACGAAGGCGCGAACTCCACCCGCGTCGCGAACGCCGTCGTCGACCGCCTGCGCGAGGCGAACCCCGATTCCGTCCTGAAGGTCCGCGACCTCGCAAAGGACCCCGTGCCCGCCCTCGACGACGCGGCGCTCGGGGCGCTCTTTACGCCCGCCGAGAAAAGGACGCCGGAGCAGGCCGCGTCCGTCGCCGCGAGGGACGCGCTCATCGCCGAAGTCCAGGCGGCCGACGCCCTCGTCCTCGGCGTCCCGATGTACAACCTCGGAAACCCGGTGCAGCTGAAGGGCTGGATCGACGCGATCGCCAGGGCCGGCGTCACGTTCCGCTACACGTCGAGCGGACCCGAAGGGCTCCTGAAGGGCAAGACCGCCTACGTCGCGCTCGCGCGCGGCGGGCGCTACCGCGGTACGCCGGGCGACGCCCAGACTCCCTATCTGAAGACGATCCTCGGCTTCCTCGGCATCACCGACGTCCGCTTCATCTACGCCGAGGGAATGAACATGGGCGAGGAGTCGATGCGCAAGGGCTTCGCCGAAGCCGAGGCCGACCTCGAAGCCGCGCTCGCCGCCTGAAGACCGGCGCACGACAGGGAGACACCGAGATGACGAAGACGATGACACCGACCTCGAGCCCGACCACCGCTCTCCGCGCGGAGACAGTCCGCACGTCCCGCTCCGTCGAGCGCCTCGTCGCCGGCACGGCGACCTCCGACGGCGCGGGCGTGAAGCTCACGCGCCTCCTCTCGCAGCCGCTCCAGCGGCGGCTCGACCCGTTCCTGATGCTCGACGCCTTCGGGAGCGACGACCCGGACGACTACATCGCCGGCTTCCCCGACCACCCGCACCGCGGCTTCGAGACGGTGACGTACATGATCGCGGGCCGGATGAAGCACCGCGACAGCGCGGGGCACGAGGGTCTCCTCGAGAACGGCGGCGTCCAGTGGATGACGGCCGGGCGCGGCGTCGTCCACTCCGAGATCCCGCAGCAGGAAGAGGGGGTCATGGAGGGCTTCCAGCTCTGGCTGAACCTCCCGGGCCGCGACAAGATGAAGGCGCCCTGGTACCGCGATTTCGGCGCGGCGGACCTTCCGCGGTTCACGGCCGGCGGCGTCACGGCGATCGTCATCGCGGGCGTGAGCCACGGCGTGGCCGGCGCGGTGACGCGCGAGGCGACGGAGCCGCTCGTCCTCGACCTCCACCTCGACGCGGGCGCCCGGTTCGAGCAGCCGCTCGCGAGCGGGCACAACGCGTTCGTCGTCGTCTACCGCGGCGCCGCGGCGATCGGGGGGCGGGAGGTGACGCCGGGGAAGCTCGCGCTCCTTTCGAACGACCCGGCGGCGGACGGAGTCGTGATCGAGGCGAAGGACGGAGCGCGAGCGCTCCTCGTCGCGGGGCGGCCGCTCGGCGAGCCGATCGCGCAGTACGGCCCGTTCGTCATGAACACCGAGGAGGAGATCTACCAGGCGGTGAGCGACTACCGGGACGGTCGGCTCGGTTGAGCGTCGTGGCACCGGAGCGGAAGGGAAGGACCCGAATGAACAATGACTCGAGCCGACGGATGCCCGCGATCTTCGCGGCGCACGGCGCGCCCGTCCTCCTCGACGACGCGGCCTGGATGGGCGAGCTCGCCGCGTGGGCCGGCGCGATGCCGAGGCCGGAAAGCATCCTGATGATCTCGGCCCACTGGGAGGCGCGCCCGGCGTCGCTCGGCGCGACGACGCCGGTTCCGCTCGTCTACGACTTCTCCGGCTTCCCCGAGAAGTACTACCGGACCGTCTACCCCTCGCCCGGCGCGCCCGCGCTCGCCGGGGACGTTCGCGGCCTCCTGAAGTCGAGGGGGATCGCCTTCACGGACGAGCCGGCGCGCGGCCTCGACCACGGGGCCTACGTGCCGCTCGTCGCGATGTACCCGGAAGCGGACGTCCCCGTCCTCCAGCTTTCGATGCCGCGTCTCGACCCGGCGGAGCTCTTCGCGCTCGGCCGGGCGCTCGCCCCGCTCCGCGACGAGGGGGTCCTCGTCTTCGGCAGCGGTTTCCTGACCCACAACATGCGCTACGCGTTCCGCCCGGGAATCCCGCAGTGGGCGACGGAGTTCGACGGCTGGGCGGAGGACTCCCTCTCGCGCTTCGACGTCGACGCGCTCCTCGACTTCGAGAAGCGCGCTCCGGCGGCCCGGACGGCGCTCCCGACCTGGGAGCACTACGCGCCCCTCCTCGTCGCCGCCGGCGCAGCCGCCGACAGCCGTCCGCGCGTGACGTTTCCCATCACCGGCTGGTGGATGGACGGGGCCTTCACGAAACGCTCGGTGCAGCTCGACTGAACGGGGATTCGATGAAGACACCAGAGAACACGGCGGCGCCCTCTCGGCCGAGGTCTTCCTCAGCTCCCGTCGTCTCCGTGATCGAGGCGAGGAGGCGGGACATCGGCGGCCTCAGCGTCCGCCGCCTCCTTCCCTGGAGACGGCGGCGCCTCGTCGGTCCCTTCGTCTACTTCGACGAGATGGGGCCGGTGCGCTTCGACGCGGGCCGCGGGCTCGACGTCCTGCCGCACCCGCACATCGGCCTCGAGACGGTGACCTACCTCTACGAAGGGGAGCTCCTCCACCGCGACAGCCTCGGGTCGCGGCAGCGGATACGCCCGGGCGACGTCAACTGGATGACGGCTGGCCGCGGCATCGTCCACTCCGAGCGGACCCCTTCGGAAGGGCGCGTGGCAGGAGCGACCCTCCACGGGCTCCAGCTGTGGGTCGCTCTCCCGGCACATGCCGAAGGGACGGAGCCGGCGTTCGTCCATCACCCGGGCGCGATGCTCCCGGAGCTCGAGCGGGGAGGGGTCCGGCTCCGGGTTCTCGCCGGCTCGGCCTTCGGCGCCACGTCTCCCGTCACGGTCCACTCCCCGCTCTTCTACGTCGACGTCGCGATGCCCGCCGGAAGCGAGCTGCCGCTCCCCGTCGAGCCCGAGGAGCGCGCCGTGTACACCGTCGAGGGGTCGATCGCCGTCGGCGACGAGCCCAGCGGCCCGGGGCGCATGCTCGTCCTGGCGCCGGGCGCCGGGGTCGTCCTTCGGGCCGAGGCGCCGGCGCGGGCCGTCCTGATCGGCGGCGCGCCCCTCGAGCGCCCGCCGCTCATCGACTGGAACTTCGTCTCGAGCTCGCGCGAGCGGATCGAGAAGGCGAAGCGGGACTGGAAGGAAGGCCGATTCCCGCGGGTGCCCGGCGACGAGATCGAGCTCGTCCCCCTGCCGGAGTGAGGCAGCGGCCGCTGCAGTCGCGGAGGTCGCCTCCGCTCAGAGGAAGGCGCGGAGACTCTCGTCGATCCCCTTCCGCGTCTCGTACCACCATGCGAGCGCGGCCTCGTGCCGGTCCTTCTCGAACGCCTCGACCCAGCGGGCGAGCTCGGGGTCGGCGTCGCCCTCGACGTCCCGCCGCCGCTTCAGGTAGGACGCGACGAAGTCGACGTCGCGTTCCGACTCCCAGAAGACCGAGGCGTTGCGGCTGTTGATCCGGCTCGCGGTGACGGCGATCGCCTTCAGGTACTCGTCCTTCAGGCCGTAGACGGCGCCGACGATCTCGGGGAGCATCTCCTCGGCCCACCCGCGGTGGAAGCGGCAGACGCCCAGGTCGTCGATCGCGAGCTCTTCCTTCATCCGGTCGGCCGAGACGCGCCCGAGCGCCCGCGGCGGGAAGAACTCCGGGCCGTAGAACATGTAGTACTTGCCCATCATCGGCATCGGGGCGAGGGCGCCCGGGGTCCAGTACTGGTTCGGCACCATCCAGCCGCGCCGCCCCGAGGCGAGGCAGACGAGCCGGTCGAGGATGCGCGGCCCCTTCTCGCGATGGACCCGCCGGGCCCACTTCCGGGGGCCCTCCGAGAGGTCGAGGACCCCACGCCGGAGGAGGATCGATTCGATCAGCTCGATCCCCACCTCGGCGTTGTGCATCGAGTCGGCGACGACGTCGAAGCCGGCGGTCTCCCAGCGCGGGAGGCGGGAGACGCCGAGGTCGTCCGGCGACAGGTCGCCCTCGAGGAGGCACTCCATGAGCCAGGCGAGGACGCCGCCCAGGGAGATCGCGTCGAAGCCCGCCGCGTCGGCCCTGCCGTTGAGGAGCTCGGCCGCGCGCTGGTCGAAGATGCCGCAGAGCGGACCCATCGTCTGGTAGGGCTCGTAGTCCTTCTTGTACTCGTCGCGCAGCTTCTTGCAGACGGCCGCGCACGGCTCGCCGCAGGTCGACTGCTGCCGCTTCGCGATCGTCTCCTCGTTGAACTGCGCGAGGTAGTGGGGGGCGACCAGGCGCTCCCAGAGCTCGAGCCGCTCGGCCTCGGAGAAGTGGAGCGAGCGGTAGTTGAACGCCATGAGGCGCCCCTTCAGCGTGGCGAAGTTCACGCCGAAGGTGCCGCCGGTCTCGAACTTCGGGTCGAAGCGGTATTTCGTCGTCGCCTCGAAGTCCTTCGTCGCGAGGCGCTTCTCGTAGCGCGTCTGGAACCAGGAGTCGGCCAGCTTCCGGTCACGGAAGTCCTCGTCGACGAAGGTCCCGCCGTAGATCACCGCGGCGAGCCCATGGTCCTGGAGCATCTTCGAGCCCATCCCGCCGCGGCCGGCCCAGGTGTCCGCGTGGGTGAGCCGCCCCTTCACGACAGGGGCGCTGCCGATGGCGCCGAAGTCGGTCGACTCCGCCGCGGGGCCGACGGCGAGGACGCGCGGATCGGTCTGGTAGCGCGGGCCGAAGCGCTCGAGGACCTCTTCCATGAGACCGTAGAAGCCGCCGCGGCCGCGCGCCCAGGCCTTCGCGAGGTCGACCGGGTGGACCTCGACGTCGATCTCCTCGCCGTGGCTGCGGTTCAGGTAGAGGACCGACGGCGTGGGTGCCCTTCCGACGAGGCTCACCATGTTGATGCCGAGGTTGTCGAAGACGAGGGCGGCGCCGCCGAGACTCGAGACGTAGAAGCCGCGCCAGGCGGGGGAGAAGCCGGTGACGACGAGCCGGTTCGAGCCGGGGAGGATCGAGCCGGCGAAGAGGCCCGCGCCGATGTTCAGGCTCCGCCAGCGGTCCGCGAGGTGGAGCCCGAGGTCGACCGGGCCGAAATAGTCGCCGACCCGGTACTTGCGCATCCTGTAGAAGCCGTTCGAGGGGTCGACGAAGAGGACGCGCTGGGCAGCTTCCATCGGGGGACCTCGCCCGGGATTCTAGGCCGCGAGGAAGTCCACCGAGGCCACCGAAGCCCACGGCCCGGGCGGAATCGGCTCGCTGCAGAAGAGGCTCGCCCGTTCCCGATGCGGGACGCCTTCGGCAGCGGCTTCCTCACCCGCAACATGAGCTGCGCGTTTCGCCCGGGAATCCCGCGGTGGGCGACCGAGTTCGACGCCTGGGCGGAGGATGCCCTCGCGCGCTGCGACGTCGACGCGCTCCTCGACTTCGAGAAGCGCGCCCCCGCGGCCCGGACCGCGCGATCGACCTGGGAGCACTCCGCCCCTCTCCTCGTCGCCGCCGGCGCAGCCGCCCACGGCCGGCCGCGCGGGTCTACCAGCGCTCGTATCGGACGAGCTCGGACAGCGGCCTCCGTTCCTTCGGCCCCGCCTCGCCCGCCGGCCAGCCGAGAGGCGTGAAGGCGACCGGTACGACGTCGTCCGGGAGCCCCAGGACCTCGCGGGCCGCGACGGGGTCGAAGGCGGCGACCCAGCAGGTGCCGAGGCCGCGGTCCGCGGCGGCGAGGAGAAGGTGGTCGGTCGCGATGGTGGCGTCCGTCTCCGCCGCGCTCCAACCGTCGTGGCGGCTCCTCACCCACGCCTCGGTGGGTACCGAGCAGACGGCGAGGACGAGAGGCGCCTCCACGAACCAGGGTTTCGGATAGACGCGGAGGAGGTCGGTTTCCCGGCCTCGCGTCGTCAGGACGATCACTCGGAACGGCTGGCGGTTGCAGGCGGACGGGGCGTGGCGCGCCGCCTCGAGCACCTCTCGAAGAAGCGCCTCGGGCACCGGATCGGAACGGTAGGTGCGTACGCTGTAGCGGGCGGCGACGAGCTGACGGAAGTCCATCGCGCCGATCCTATCGCCGGGTCCGGGCGCGGAGCGCGGCGGGGGACACGCAGGCCCTCGGGGGGAGCCGAAGCTCCCGCGTGACCTCCACGTCGCGCGCGAACGCGGCGTCGTGCGTGACGAGGAGAAGCGCGCCCCGGAAGGCGCGGAGAGCTGACGCAACCGCCTCGAGCCCCGGGAGGTCGAGATGGTTCGACGGCTCGTCGAGCAGGAGGATCTCGGGAGCCTGGTCCGCGGCCAGGAGAGCCGCGAGGCCGGCGCGGATCCTCTCTCCCCCGGACAGCGCGGCCACGGGCTTTCCGGCCGCATCCTGAACGAAGCCGAAGCGCCCGAGGAGGACTCGGCGCTCGTGCTCGGCCCGGGCCGGAGCGTGGCGCCGGAGCGCATCGGCGAGGGTCCCCTCGTCGCCGAGGACGGCGTCCTGCTCGAGGCGGGCCACGCGCGCGGCCCCGACGCGGAGCGTCCCCGAGTCCGGGACGCGCCCCGAGAGGAGCGCGAAGAGAGTCGACTTGCCCGAGCCGTTCGCTCCCCGCAGCCAGATCCGCTCGGGGCCGACGACCTCGAAGGTGACGGGGCTCGCCCAGAGCCATCCGCCGGGCAGCCGGACGTTGACCCCCTCTGCCTCGACGAGACGCTTGCGGGCGGGGACGCGTGTCGTCTCGAGGTCGACGACGACCCTAGGGCCTTCGGGCGTTCGGGCGCGAGCCCGCGCCAGCTCCGAGGCGGCCGCTTCGACGCGCTCGTCGTGGAGGCCCTTCAGCCGGCCTGCCGTGTTCTGCGCGGAGCGCTTCATCGCGCCGCGGGCGATCTTCGGGAGGCCGCCCCGCGCGGCCTCTCGGCGTCCCGCGGCGCTCCGGCGGGCCTGCCGCTCGCGGGCCTCGCGGGCCGCCCTGCGGGCGGCGTCGAGCCCCTGCTCCGCGGAGCGGACGCCACGATCGGCGGCCTCGCGCTCGGCGCGTCGAGCCTCCAGGAACCCGGACCAGCCGCCTCCGTAGAGACGCAAGCCGCCGCTCCCCAGGTCGGCGATGCGATCGGCCAGCGCGAGGAGGGCGCGGTCGTGCGTCGCGACGAGGACGGCACCGGGGAACGTCGCGACGAAGGCGTGCACGACGCGGCGAGCCTCCTCGTCGAGGTGGTTCGTCGGCTCGTCGAGAAGGACGGTCTCCGGCGCTTCGAGGAGGAGCCGCGCGAGGCGCAGGCGAGTCGCCTCGCCGCCGGAGAGGGTCCTCGCGTCGCGATCGAGGTCGACCTCCGCGAGACCGGCGCCGGAGAGGGCCCTTTTCACGCGCCAGGCCGGCGCGGAGCCGGCGGCGAGGAGGCCGGCGGCCGTCTCTCCCGGGCGGAGCGTGACCGCTTGCGGCAGGAAGCCGACCGTGCCGTGGCGGACGACGCGCCCCCGCGCGGGGAGTCGAAGCCCCGCGAGGATCTCGAGGAGCGTGCTCTTTCCCGAGCCGTTCGGGCCGACGAGTCCCGTCACGCCGCGCGGGAGCGACAGGTCGACAGGGGCGAAGAGCCGAACGCCGTCCGGCAGGACGGCCGAAACGCTTTCGGCGGAGAGGGTGACCGGCATGGAGACCTCGCTGCGTGGCCGGGAGCGGCGGAACGCTCGACCGGCGGGGCACTTGGGGGAAGGCGGGTCTTCAGGCTCTCATCGGCGCCCGTGGAGCGGGCTCGGGAATCGTACGACGGACCTGCCCCCCCCGGCAACGCGGCGCTCCGGAGCGTCAGCCCGCCTTCGCTTCCCTCTTCCTGTCGGGTCTCCTGTCGGCGTCCACGGCGCCGGCGAGCATCGAGACGAGCCACGAGAAATGCCGCTCGAGGAAGACGGCGACCTTGCCGTGGAACGTCACGACCTGCTCTCGGTCGCGCTGCGAGAGCGCGTCCACGATCTCGACGGCCGCCGACTCGGCAGAGGCGACGAGCCACTGCGGCACGGGGTCCTTCGCGTGCTTGTGGACGACCTCGCGGTTGTCCTTGGCGCGGATCTCGCTCGCGACGAAGCCGGGGGCGATGTGCGTCACGGAGATGCCGTGCTGCTTCATCTCGGGTCGAATGGCGTCGCAGAGCCCCCGGACGGCGAACTTCGAGACGCAGTAGGCCGACGTGGCGGGAGTGCCGATGAACCCGTTGACGCTCCCGACGACGCCGATGCGGCCCTTCGTTCTCTTCAGGTCGGGGAGCGCGGCCTGGAGCGTCCGGATGGTGCCGAAGAGATTCGTCTCGAGCTGCCGGCGATAGTCCTCGAGAGTCAGCGACTCGATGCGTCCGGCGATCGCGAACCCGGCGTTCGCAAGGACCGTGTCGAGGCGGCCCCACTCCGAGACGGCGCGCGCCACGGCGGCCTCGGGGTCGCCGTCCTTCGTGACGTCGCAGGCGACGGCGATGGCGGAGCCGCCCGCGGCGCGCAGGTCGGCCGCGACCTTGTCGAGCAGGTCGGTCCGGCGGGCGCAGAGGATCACCTTCGCGCCGCGACGGACGAGCTCGCGCGCGACCGCCTCGCCGATTCCCGAAGAGGCCCCGGTGATGAGGACGACGTTGTCTTTCATGTCGTGCCGACTCTACCGGAAGGCGGGGCGCTCAGCGGCGGGCGCGGAATGGGAGGAGGACGATGCCGCCGGCGACGAGCGTCCCGACGAGGACGGGCCCGAACGGCTGGTCGAGAACGATCGCGAGGACGAAGGCGGCGAGGTAGGCCGTTATCGAGAACCCCGCGCAGTGAACGAGCGCGCGCTTCCACGAGGCGGCGATCCGGAATGCGATCCAGGGGGGGAGGAAGACGAGGGCGAACGTCGCCATGACGCCGATCGACTCGGTGGCGAGGGCGACGGAGAAAGCGACGAGGAGGTCGAAGGCGAGGTGGAGCTTCCAGGGGGACTGGCCATTCGCCGCGAGGCTCTCGGGGAAGAAGTGCTCGAGGAGGAGCCGCTTCGAGAGCCACGTCCCCGCGAATGCGACGACCGCGACGAGAGCGATGGCGGCCCCGAGGTTCGCCCAGGTCGTGAAGTAGAGCTGTCCCTCGAGGAGCGAGTGGGAGAGCTCCTCGCCCCTCGTGCTGTTTGCCGCGCCGAGGAGCGCCGCGCTCCAGCCGAAAAAGAGGAGAACGGCGTAGACGTCGTTGCCCGAACGCTCGGTGCGCCCCTTCAGGGCGGCGGCGAGCACGGCGGCGCCGAGGGACCCCGCGAGCGGGTGGATGCCGACGAGGATCGCCATCACTCCGCCCGCGGCGGTGACCTGGGCGAGGCCGAGCGCCGCGAGCCACTCGTTGCGAAGCCGCACGTAGGCGCCGAGAGCTGGGAGGACGAGCGCGAGGAGGAGCCCGTTGGCGAGCGGGACGCGGAAGAGCGGGTCGAAGACCTGCAGGAGCGTCACCGGCCCACCTCGAGGACGCGGGCGGGGACGCCCGCGAAGAAGCGCGCGTCGTGGGTGACGACGAGGACGGCCCGGTCGCCGCGCGAAGCGTGGAGGAGGTCGGTCAGCGCGCTCACGGCGTCCGGGTCCATGTTGTTCGTCGGCTCGTCCAGGATGACGAGGCGCGCCTCGCCCCCGAGGCAGGCCCAGACGTTGAGGAGCTGGAACTGCCCGCCGGAGAGCCGGTCGACCCGAGTCCGCAGGAGCGGCTTCAGGGTCGCCGGGGGCTCGGCCGTCGCGCCAGTGAGCTTCAGGAGCTCGTCGGCGCGGAGGGGGACGTCGGTCTCGCGGACGGGGCGCTGGCGCTGGTAGGCGATCGTCGCGCCGGGGCTCCGGAAGACCTCCCCGGAGAGGACGCGCGACGTTCCCGTCAGGGCGCCGATGAGGGTCGACTTGCCGCAGCCGTTCGGCCCGACGAGGCCGAGGATGTCGCCGGCGCGGAGGTCGAAGGAGACGGGGCCCACGACGGGCGCCGCGTATCCCGCGACGACCTCCCGGTACGAGAGGAGAGGCTCGGAGCTCACCTCCCCGAGGCTACTCCATCCACCCACCGGTCGATGAGCTCGAGGTACTCCTCGGCGGAGGCCCCGACGGCCGGATCGAGGGGGAGGCGCACCTTTGGCCAGCCGAGGTTGCGGGAGAGGAAGTCGGGTCCCTGCCCGGGCTGGTACTCGGTGAAGAGGATGACGCCCTTCTGCCCCTTGAACCGGTCGGTCAGCTCCTTCAGGTGGGCCGCCGTCGGCGGGATCCCGGGAAGGGGCTCGACGTATCCGAGGACCGGGACGCCGAGGAGCGTCGTGAGGTAGTTGACGTCCTTGTGGAAGAGGAGGACCCCCTTGGCGCCGGCGGCCTTCTGCTTCCAGCCGGGGAGCCGCGCCTCGACCGCCTTGCGGAACGCGGCGGCGCCACTCCGGTACCTCGCGGCGTTCGAAGCGTCGAGCGAGGAGAGACGGCCGGCGAGCGCCCCGGCGATGTCGGCCATCCGCGGGGGGTCCATGGTGAGGTGAGGGTTCCCCATCGGGTGAACGTCGCCCTGCGAGCGGTCGGCCGCCGCTGCGCCTTCGATCAGCGGGACCTGCGCCGCGGCCTCGAAATAGCCGGGTGTGCCGGGGAGGATCTTTCCGTTGCCCGCCCCCTGGAGGGCCGCGGGAAGCCAGCCGACCTCGAGCTCGGCCCCGACGGAGACGAGGAGGTTCGCGTTGCGGAGCGCGACCATCATGCTCGGCCGGGCCTGGAGGACGTGGACGTCGCGGTCGGGCGGGGCAAGGACCGTGAGCTTCACGGCGTCGCCGCCGACGGCCTTGACGAGGACGCCCATGCTCGACGTCGTCGCGACGACGTTCAGGGTGGCGGTGGCGGGGACCGTGGCCGCCAGGAGGGCCGCTGCGAGGAGAGTCTTCTTCACGTGCGCCTCCTCAGAAGCTGTGGGCGCCGTGGGCGCCGATGGAGAACTGGACCTGGAGGAAGAACTGGTCGTACTTCTCCTTCTCGCCGCCGACGAAGACCTCGCCGCGGTTGTACTGCGCGCGGACGCGGGAGAACTCGGAGGGGTTGAAGGTGAGGGCGGCCGACCAGCGCTTCGAGGACTCGTATCCGGATTTCACCCCGGCGAGCACGCGCTCGTTCGTCAGCCCGGCGAGGTCGTAGCGGGTGGCGACCTGGAAGCGGGGCAGGAGGCCGTAGACGGCCTGGAAATAGGCGCCGTCCTGCTCGAAGACGGCCGCGGACGTCGTTCCGAGGACGTCGAGGTCCCTCTTGCGCCAGAGGTACTCCGTCTGAAAGACGAAGTCGCCCGCGCCGTACTCGCGGGGAGAGTCGTACTTGTAGACGAGGTCGGCGCCCCAGAGCTCGGCCGTCCCGTCGAAGACCCCCTCGGGGTTGTCGTCACCGCTGTGCTCGTGGACCTCCTGGTGCCTCCGGCTCGAGGCCCAGGAGAGGCCGGCCTGGAGCGCGCTCGAGTAACCGAGGTTCGGGCCGACCTTCACGAAACCCGTGAAGAGACGCGGGCCGGCCTCGTGCGCCAGGACGCGCGGGTCGGCCCCCTCGGTCCATCCTGGAAATTCCTCGGGCCCGATGTAGTTCGCCATCTTCTCGTTCTCCCCCTGGAGGATCTCGGCGCCGAGCTGCAGGTAGAAGGGGAGCTTCGGGAGCCAGGTGACCTGGAGCCCCTTCTCGTTCAGGCCGTGTCCCCCCAGGAGAAGCTCGTAGGCGAGGTTCTGGTCGACGAAGTCCCACTGGTGGGGGTGCTGCTCGTTGGCGTAGCCGATGCCGCTCAGGAACTTGCCGCCCTTGAGCTGAAAGCCCCCCGGGAGCGCGCGCGACCTGAAGTAGACCTCCTCCGCTTCCAGTCCTTCCTCGCTCGCGGCGAAGAGCGCCACGACGTCGAAGTAGGGATCGACCGACGCCGTGAAGGTGAGCTCGGTCTCGCCGAGATTGAATCCTTCGTTCAGGCCTCCGTGATCGTGACCTTCCTCGGCGTGGACGCCGTGGAAGCCGTCGGCCTCCTCGACGATCTCGTACGCCTCGCCCTTGCGGTTGTCGCGGTAGTAGGCGAAGTCAGGGATGACGGAGATCGAGGGGTTGAACGAGGTGCCCGAGCTGACCTGTCCGGAGGAGCCGAACAACGGGAAGCTCTTCGTCGTGAGTCCCGGTGCCTCGATGGGGCCGGGGGGACGCCGGGACATCTCGTGGCGGATCGCCTCGAGCGCGGCCCTGGCCTCGGCCTGCTGCTTCTCGAGGAGCTCGAGCTTCTGCCTCAGCTCGGACTGGGTCGCGGCCGGGGCGGCCGTCTCGAGCGACGCCTTCAGCGCCTCGAGGGCCTTCGTGGTCTCTTCCTGCCTCGCCTCGAGGGCGCGGACCTTTTCGTCGAGAGCCTTGCAGTCGCCGGGGGTGCCCTGGCCCGCAGCGGGGGACGCGAGGGTCAACGCAAACGCCACGGCGGCGCCCGCGAAAAGGAACGGTGGTCTCATCGGGTCTCTCCTTGGGGCACGGGTGCCGCGTTCTCACGAGGCGCCCGTCCGTTTCCGCCTTTCCGGGCGGAGGTCGAGCGGTCTAGAGCTGCTCGGCGGGAGGGACCGGGGGCGGGCCGCGTGACGGAAGGGGGCCGGCGTGGTTACGAAGGCCGGCAACGTCTACGTGAGCGAGCCGGACGGGGACGTCGATTCCCTCGGGGCGAGGCAGGTCGGCGTGAGCGGCTACGGGGGTGCCGGCTCCGTCGTTCCGGGTGACCTGGCAGGCAGGACAGCTCCGCTCCTCGGTCGGGCTCGCGTGATGATGAGCGATCGACGTCAGCTCGAAAACCGCGAGGAGGGCGACGAGGACGACGACCGATCGGCCGGCGCGCAGCAGGCCCTCGGGCAGCCGGCGTGAAAGGGATGCGCTCGTCACGGGCGGTGAGCGTAGGGGCATGGCGAAGACGAAGTCAAGGAGGCGGACAGGAGGCGGGGCAGGAGCCCAGGAAGCAGGGCACGTGGGGCGAGCTCGGAACGAGGCGCCCGGCGGACCTTCCGCGGGGAAGATAATCCTGCCCATGAAGACTGTCGCCGTTCTCGGAGCGGGCCTCGTCGGCTCGCTCGTCGCGAAGGACCTCGCCGCCGATGGCCGCTGGTCCGTCCTCTCCGTCGATCGCAGCGCGGAGGCCCTCGGGCGCCTCGGCGGGATCCCGAACCTCTCGACCGAGCGCGCCGACCTCTCCGACGTGCGCGAGGTGGCGCGGGTCGCCGCGAAGGCCGACGTCGTCGTCGGCGCGGTTCCCGGCTTCCTGGGGACGCAGACGGTCCGTGCCGTCCTCGAGGCGGGTCGGCCGGTCGCCGACATCTCGTTCTCGCCCGAGAACCCGTTCGAGCTGAAGCCGCTCGCCGTCGCGAAGGGACTCCCCGCGATCGTCGACTGCGGCGTCTCGCCGGGCCTCTCGGGCCTGGCCGTGGGGCGGGCCGTGGCGCTCTTCGACACCATCGACGACGTGAAGATCTTCGTGGGCGGACTTCCCGCCGTGCGCTACTGGCCGTTCGAGTACCGGTCGGTCTTCTCGCCGACCGACGTGATCGAGGAGTACACGCGCCCCTCCCGCTGCGTGGAAGGGGGCGAGGTGGTCGTCCGACCCGCCCTTTCGGGCGTCGAGCCGCTCGACGTGCCGGGCGTCGGCACGCTCGAGGGCTTCTACAGCGACGGCCTCCGGACCCTCCTCGACACGGTCAAGGCCCGCAACCTCTGCGAGAAGACGCTGCGCTACCCGGGACACGCAGACCGGATGCGAATGCTCCGCGAGACCGGCTTCTTCGGAAGCGAACCGGTCTCGGTCGACGGCGTTCCCGTCGTGCCGCGAAAGCTGACGGAAGCCCTCCTCTTCCACTCCTGGAAGCGGCCGGAAGGCGAGGAAGAGCTGACGTTCCTCCGCGTCATCTGCGAAGGCCGCCGCGGGGGCGTCCGGGTTCGCCGGACGTTCGAGCTCCTGGACCGGACGAACCCGAAGACGGGCGACTCCTCGATGGCGAGGACCACCGGGTTCCCCTGCACGACGGCGGCGCGCCTGCTCCTGGAAGGCGCGTTCACGAAGCCCGGGATCTTCCCGCCGGAGCTCCTCGCCCCGGACGACGCTCTCTATGTCCGCTTCCTCGCAGAGCTCGCGGAGCGCGGCGTCGCCGTGGAGGAGACCGAGGGGGAGCTCTTTCCCGGATGAGCGCCTCGGAAGAGAGGGAAAAGGCAGGGAAGGCGAAGCCGCCGAAGAGCCAGAGGCTCCGGGCGCTCGTCCCGGACCTCGTCGCGCTCGCGAAGCCGCGTCTCGGGATCCTCGCGGCCGGCTTCGTCTTCATGGCGATCGGTCGCGCGGCGGGGCTCGTCCTTCCGGCGTCGACGAAAATCCTGATCGACGAGGTCGTCGGCAAGGCGAAACCCGAGCTGCTCCTCCCGCTCCTGGGAGCGGTCGTCGCCGCGACGATCGTCCAGGCCTCGACCTCGTTCGCGCTCACGCAGGTCCTGTCGAAAGGCGCACAACGTCTCATCGCCGACCTCCGGACGAAGCTGGAGGCGCACGTGACGCGCCTCCCCGTGGCCTACTTCGACGGTCAGAAGACGGGGAACCTCGTGTCGCGGGTCATGAACGACGTGGAGGGGATCCGGAACCTCGTCGGTACCGGCATCGTGGAGATGGTGGGCGGCCTCGTGACGGCGGCGCTGGCGTTCGCCGTCATGCTGACCCTGAGCCCGGTCCTGACGGGACTGACCGCGCTCTTCCTCGCCGTCTTCGCGGCGGGCCTGATGACGTTCTTCGGCGTCCTCAGGCCCGTCTTCCGCGAACGGTCGAAGATCTACGGCGAGGTCGCCGGCCGGCTGAACGAGACGTTCGCGGGGATCCGCGTCGTGAAGGGGTACCACGGTGAAGGACGCGAGGAGGCGGTTTTCGCCGAGGGCGTCTCGAGGATCCTGTCGAACATCCTGAAGACGATCACCGGCATGTCGACGCTTTCCGTCGCCTCGACGGTCCTCCTCGGCGGAGTCGGGGCGGTCGTGATGTGGGTCGGAACGCACCAGATCCTCGACGGGACGCTCACCGTCGGAGGCCTCTTCACCTACACCGTCCTCCTCGGGTTCCTGGTGGCGCCCGTCTTCCAGATCGTCGGGATCGGAACGCAGCTCACCGAGGCCCTCGCCGGGCTGGAAAGAACCAAGGAAATCTTCGCGGAGACGAGGGAGGACGTCGACCCGCGACGGGTCGTGACCCTCGGGCCGGTCGCGGGCGAAGTCGTCTTCGACGACGTCCGCTTCTCGTACGGCGAAGGGAAGGAGGTCCTCCACGGAGTTTCCTTCCGCGCCGAGCCGGGTACGGTGACAGCCCTCGTAGGCCCGTCGGGCTCGGGCAAGTCGACGATCATCGGCCTCGTCGCGGCCTTCCAGTCGCCCGCCTCGGGCCGCGTCACGGTCGACGGGGTCGACCTCTCGACCGTTCGCCTGGAGAGCTTCCGTTCGCAGCTCGGGGTCGTCCTGCAGGAGTCGTTCCTGTTCGACGGGACGATCCGCGAGAACGTCTCCTTCTCGCGGCCCGGAGCCTCTGAGGCCGCGGTCGTCGCGGCCTGCCGCGTGGCGCGCGTGGACGAGTTCGCCGAGGAGTTCGAGAAGGGCTACGAGACCGTCGTCGGGGAGCGCGGGGTGAAGCTCTCGGGCGGCCAGCGGCAGCGGGTCTCGATCGCACGCGCCCTGCTGGCCGATCCACGGATCCTGATCCTGGACGAGGCGACGTCGAGCCTCGACTCCGAGTCGGAGGCCCTCATCCAGCAGGGCCTCGGGGAGCTGCTGAAGGGGCGTACGACGTTCGTCATCGCGCACCGGCTCTCGACGATCCGGCGGGCCGACCAGATCCTCGTCGTGGAGGGAGGCGTCGTCGTGGAGCGCGGACGGCACGCGGAGCTGATGGCGGCCGGCGGGCGCTATGCCGAGATGGTGACGCGTCAGGCCGGCATCG
The DNA here is from genome assembly GCA_016719485.1 of Holophagales bacterium. NCBI lineage: Bacteria > Pseudomonadati > Acidobacteriota > Holophagae > Holophagales > Holophagales bacterium. Next base: position 453,472 of record JADJZB010000004.1, on the reverse strand, counting down.
GCATGGACCTCTTCGGCACGGCCAGGGAAGAGGACGCCCGGGAGGAAGAGGCCGCCGAGCCACGCCGCGCGGAGCGGCTCGGCCCCCTCTCGATGCTCGGTCCCGCGGGGCGGTGAGGCCCCGCGGTTTCGATCAGCCCTTCGCCCTGGCCTCGTTGACCCAGATGGTCCGGCCGTCGAGGAGGGACTGGTTCAGGGCGGCGATGGCCTTGCGGGCTTCCTCGTCGGCCATCTCCACGAATCCGTAGCCCTTGGAGCGGCCCATGGCCCTGTCGATGACGACGGTGGCCGACAGGGGAGCTCCGAAAGCCCCGAAAAGCTCCCTGAGGCGACTGTCGTCGACTGCGTAGGGGAGGTTTCCGACGTAGAGCTTCATCCGGTCCGATTCTCCTACAGGGTCCCTCGGGGCGGGGAGGGTAGCACGCGATGGCCCCTGATAAGCTCGTCCCCGCATGGCCCAGATCCGTCCATTTCCCTCCTCCCGCCCCTCTCCCGACCGGGCCCGTGACGTCGCCTCCGTCCCCTACGATGTCGTGGACACGAAGGAGGCTCTCGCGCTGGCCGCGGGGAACCCGGCCTCCTTCCTCCACGTATGCCGTCCGGAGATCGACCTTCCCGAGGGAACCTCCCTCTACTCCGAGCCGGTCTACGCGAAGGGCCGCGAGAACCTCGACCGGTTCGAGGCCGACGGAACGCTCGTCCCGGACCCCGTACCCCGGCTCCTGGTCTATCGCCAGACCTGGCGCGGAGCCTCGCAGGACGGGCTCGTGGCCGCCTGCGCGGTCGACGACTACGACGCCGACGTCATCAAGAAGCACGAGAAGACGCGGAAGGACAAGGAAGACGACCGGACGAAGCACCTCCTCGTCCAGGCGGCTCACGCGGAGCCGGTCTTCCTGACCTACCGGGCGACCGCCGCGATCGACGCCCACGTGGCGAAGGTGACGGCGGCGGCCCCCGGAATCGACTTCGAGGCGGTGGACGGGGTTCGCCATACCCTCTGGGTCGTCCCGGCAGAGGACGAGACCTTCTTCGTCGAGGCGTTCGCGTCGATTCCCGTCCTGTACGTCGCCGACGGCCACCACCGGTCGGCGTCGGCGTCCCGTGCCCGCGCGGCGTTCAGGGACAAGGGGCCGGTCGGGGCCGACCACCCGGTCCAGTGGTTCCCGGCCGCGATCTTTCCCGACCGCGAGCTGAGGATCCTCCCCTACAACCGGCTCGTGAAGGACCTCCTCGGACGGTCGTCCGAGGCGTTCCTGTCGGAAGTCGGCAGAGCCTTCCTCGTGAGCGACGCGTACGGCGACAACCCGGCGGAGCCCGCGGCCAAGGGCGAGGTCCGGATGCTCCTGTCCGGGCGCTGGTACGCGCTGGTCCCGAAGGAGCCCGTTCCGGCCGGCGACCCGATCCGGTCCCTCGACGTGTCGATCCTGCAGGAGCGGCTCCTCGCCCCGATCCTCGGCATCCAGGACCCCCGCACGGACAAGCGGATCGACTTCGTGGGCGGCATCCGGGGCACCGGTGAGCTGGAGAAGCGGGTCGGCTCGGGGGCATTCGCCGTCGCGTTCTCGATGTACCCGACGACCGTCGCCGAGCTGATGGCGATCGCCGACGCCGGCGAGACGATGCCGCCGAAGTCGACCTGGTTCGAGCCGAAGCTGAGGTCCGGGCTCTTCGTCCACCGGTTCTGAGCCGGCCGGGCGACGAGCCTCGAGAAAGAGATCGCCCCCCAGAGGTGCGGGAGAACTCCGATGAGAGTGCTGATCGCCGACAAGTTCGAGGAAACCGGTCTCGGCGGGCTGCGGGCGCTCGGCTGCGAGGTCTACTACGAGCCGGGCCTGGAAGGGGAGTCTCTCGGTTGGCGCCTGCGCGACACGGGGGCGGAGGTCCTCGTCGTCCGGTCGACGCGGGTGACCGCGGCCGAGATGGACCAGGGCAAGAGCCTCTCTCTGATCGTCCGGGCGGGGGCGGGCGTGAACACGATCGACGTCGCGGGGGCCTCTGCTCGCGCGATCTCCGTCTCGAACTGCCCGGGCAAGAACGCCGTCGCGGTGGCGGAGCTGGCGTGGGGGCTGATCCTGGCGTTGGACCGGCGCATTCCGGACCAGACGGCTGACCTGCGCGCCGGGCTCTGGAACAAGGCGGAGTACGGCAGGGCGCGCGGCCTGGCCGGGCGCACGCTCGGCATCGCGGGCCTCGGAGCGATCGGCCGGGAGGTGGCGTCGCGCGGCCTCGCGTTCGGGATGAGGGTCCTCGCCTGGAGCGGGTCCCTGACCGCGGAGCAGGCCGCCAGGGCGGGCGTCGAACGCGCCGCGACCCTGGCGGAGCTCGCTGCGGGCTCCGACGTCGTGTCGGTCCACCTCGCCCTGACGAAAGAAACCCGCGGGCTCCTCGGGGGCGCCTTCTTCGACGCGATGCGGCCCGGCGCCCTCTTCGTGAACACGAGCCGGGGAGAGACGGTGAACGCGGCCGCGTTGAGGGCGGCGATCTCGACCAAGGGTGTCCGGGCCGGTCTCGACGTCTTCGACAGGGAGCCGTCGGGGGGAACGGGGGCCTTCGAGGACGAGGTGGGGCGGATGCCGGGCGTCGTCGGGACCCACCACGTCGGCGCCTCGACCGAGCAGGCGCAGAACGCGATCGCGGGCGAGGTCGTCCGGATCGTCGCCGCGTACAAGGCGACGGGCGAGGTCCCCAACGCCGTGAACCTCTGCGAGCGGTCCCCGGCACGGTGGCTCCTGACGGTGAGGCACCGGGACCGGGTCGGCGTCCTGGCGCACGTGTTCGGTGCCCTCCGCGAGGCGGGTATCAACGTCCAGAAGACGGAGAACGTCGTGTTCGACGGCGCCGAGGCCGCGAGCGCGCGGATCCAGCTCGACAGCGAGCCGACGCGCGCGGCGCTCGCCCGGATCGCCGAGGGGTGCCGCGACATCCTCTCCATCACGCTGAACCCGCTCTGAAGGCCGCGGTCGCTCGCTGGGCTGCCGGGCCGCGCCTGCGCGGCGCGTTTACGCGCAGGCTCCCCTTCTTGCGGGAAGTGCTCATAATTGGTGTGCGGAGGAACGCACACTATGGACGCCTTGCCGGCCCGGACTCTCCTCGACTACTTCCAGTTCTCGGCCCGGAGCGGGAAGCCCGACCTCCTCGTTTCGAAGGTGAACGGCATCTGGACGCCGGTTCCGGCTGCGGAGTTCGGCCGGAAGACCCGCGCGTTCGGGATCGGCCTGACGACCCTCGGCCTCGACAACGACGACCGGGTCGCGATCCTCTCGGAGAACCGGCCCGAGTGGCCGATGACCGACTTCGCCACGCTCGGCATTGGCGGCATCACGGTGCCGATCTACACGACGTACCTGGCGCCGCAGGTCGAGTACATCCTGCGCGACTGCTCCGCCAAGGTCATCGTCGTCTCGAACGAGAAGGAGCTCGCGAAGGTGATGGAGGTGCGGAGCCGCTGCCCGGCCCTGGCCTACGTCGTCCTCGTCGAGGGGAAGGTCCCGAACGCCGACGGCGTCCTCTCCTTCGAAAGCGTCGTCAAGCGGGGCGAGGAGGCGCTGAAGCAGAAGCCCGGTGCCTGGGACGAGAGGGTCGCGCACGTGAACCCCGAAGCGCACGCCACGATCATCTACACGTCGGGCACGACGGGTGAGCCGAAGGGGGGAGTCCTCTCGCACGGGAATCTCGTCTCGAACGTCTCGACCTCCTCGACGTTTTTCGACGTGAACCCCGGGACCGTGGCCCTGTCGTTCCTCCCGCTCGCCCACGTCTTCGAGCGGATGATCGACTACGTCCTCTTCTCACGGGCCGCGACGATCACCTACGCGGAATCGATCGAGAAGCTCGCGGACAACTTCGGCGAGGTGAAGCCGCACACCTTCGCCTCGGTGCCGAGGGTCTACGACAAGATCCACGCCCGCATCTTCCAGAATCTCGAGAGCCAGTCGCCGACGAAGCAGAAGATCTTCCACTGGGCGGTGAAGGTGGGGAAGGAAAGGCTGGGGCTGGTGGAGAAGAAGAGGCCGGTCCCCGCCGTGCTGGCACTGAAGTACAAGCTGGCCGACCGGCTCGTCTTCTCGAAGATCCGCGCCCGTCTCGGCGGACGATTCCAGTTCTGCATGTCGGGAGGCGCGCCCCTCTCCAAGGAGGTCGCGGAGTTCTTCTGGGGCGCCGGCGTCGAGGTGTACGAGGGCTACGGGCTCACGGAGACGAGCCCCGTCCTGACCTGCAACCGGCCGGACGCCTGGAAGCTCGGGTCGGTGGGGAAGGCGATCGCAGGGGTGACGATCCGGATCAGCGAGGACGGCGAGGTCCTGGCCAAGGGGCCGAACATCATGCGCGGCTACTGGAACAAGCCGGAGGAGACGAAGAAGGTCTTCGACGCGGAGGGGTGGTTCCAGACGGGTGACGTGGGTGTCGTCGACCGCGAAGGGTTCCTGACGATCACCGACCGGAAGAAGGAGCTCATCATCAACGCCTATGGGAAGAACATCGCCCCGGCGCCGATCGAGGAGGCTCTGAAGCACATCCGCTACATCGCGAACGTCGTCCTCATCGGCGACAAGCGCAAGTTCCTGTCGGCCCTGATCGTCCCGAACTTCGAGCGTCTCGAGGGCTGGGCCTCGGCGAACGGCGTCGAGTTCAAGAACCCGACCGACCTGATCCGCAACCCGAAGGTGAGGGCGCTGTTCCGGCAGGCGATCGAGATCGTCAACGGGGACGAGCCCTCGGAGAAGAGGATCAGGGACTTCGCCTTCCTGACGGAAGACTTCTCGATCGAGGGGGGCGAGCTGACCCCGACCCTCAAGGTGAAGCGGCGCGTCGTCGCCGACAAGTACAGGAACATGATCGACGGCCTCTACGAGAAAGCCGAGATGATGGACGCGGCCGTCGACAAGTCGATGGACAAGATGATGTAGGCCTGCCAGGGTCAGAACGAGGTCCCGAGGAGCCGGGCGGCTTTCGCGAGAGCGCGACGGGCGCCCGGCTCTTCCATTCTCCGGGCGGCCTCCTCCAGCGGGAGCCACGCGAGGCCGAGAGACTCGGCCTCGTCGGCGCGGGCGGCGCCCGCCGTGTGCGTGACGGCGGCGTAGCGGACGTCGAAGTGCGAGTGGCCCGGCTCGCCGCGTGCAGGAGAGGGAGGGATCGGGTGGACGTCGAGGTCCAGGATCGCCGCGGAGAGGAGGACGAGGTCCGTCAGGCCCGACTCCTCCTGGCCTTCCCGGAGCGCGGTGGCGGCCGGGTCGGACTCGCCCTCGTCGTGGCCGCCCATCTGGAGCCACCTGTCGAGGCGCCGGTGGTGGTGGAGGAGGACGTGACCGGAGTCCGCCGAGAAGACGAAGACGCTGCCGGTGAAGTGGCCGGGGGCGAACGTCGTGCGGGCGAAGCAGGAAGGCTCGCTCTCGACGAGGGCGAGCATCGCCTCGCGGTCGTGTTCTTCGGCCGCGTCGGCGCCGACGTGGGCGAGAAGGGCGGCGCGGAGGGCGGCGCGCTGCGGATCGAGAGCCACTCGCCTGTGGTCGCTGTTCATGCCGGCCGGATCCTCACGCGGCAGTCGAGGTACGCCGCGCCTTCGCCCGCGTCCGTGAGGCGGGCTTTCACGAGGGCGTTGGCGCACGTGCCGGCGTCGAAGTGTCCCCCCTTCGGTACGAGGACGACGTCCCGCCGCTGGAGCGCGTCGAGCTTCAGCCGGGCCCGAAGGCTCCCGATCGCGCTCTCGACGAGGACCTCCGCGCCGTCGGCGAGGCCGGGCACGGCGTCGGGGTGGCAGGTGGCCTCGACGACGGTGGGAGCGGGACCGGCCCACTGCGAGCTCTGGGCGCGCTCGGTCGAGTTGGAAAAGAGCCAGAGGGGATAGCCCGGCTCGTCCTCCGGCGGCGGGGGAACGGTGGTGAGGAGCCGCATCTTCCCGCTCGGCGTCGGGAACTTCGAGCCTTCGAAGAGGAGGTTTCCGGCGAGGGGGTTCCTCACCGACTCCCTCTCCAGCCGCTCGACCGTGACGCCCATCGGTTCGATCCTCCGGAGGAGTCGCCGCTTCCACTCCCTGGCGCATCCCGAGATTCTCGGGGCGATGGCGTTGCCGCCGTCGTTGCGGGCGCCGGTGCGACGGTCGATCTCCGCTGCGAGGAGCTGGACGATCTCGAGATCGCCCTTCACCTCCGGTGGCGGGGCGACGACGGGGACCGACGCGCCGAGCCAGTGGTGGCCGTACGCACCGATCAGGTCGTCGTCCTCGACGAGCGTCGTCGTCGGAAGGACGAGGTGCGCCCGCCGGGCGGTGTCGGTCAGGAAAGAATCGACGACGACGACGAGCTCCCGCGTCTCGAGGGCCCGCGCGACGGTGGCCGAGTCGGGGAGCATCGCGACGGGGTTTCCGGCGGTCACCCAGACGGCCCGGACCGGCGGATCGGTCGCCCCGAGGATCTCCATCCCGAGGAGCGGCTCGGAGAGCGTCCGTGGCCAGGCCTTCGTCAGGAACGACGTGTCGAAGGCGCCGCGCCTCTTGAAGTAGAAGCTGACGCCGCCGCCCGCAATCCCGAGGTTCCCCGTCAGCGCCCCGAGGGCGTCGAGGGCGCGGACGATGGACGAGCCGTTCGTCCTTCGGCCCATTCCCCAGCCGACCTGGATGTTGCACGGGCGCTCGCAGAGAGTCGCCGCGAGGAGCTCGAGGGCCCGGGGTGGGACCCCGGCGTCGTCCGCCCAGCCGGCGGGAGAGTTCGAGAGCGCCAAGGTCCGGAACGCGTCGAACCCCTCGCAGAAGGAGGCCGCTCCTTCGACCACACGGCCCGTCTCGAAGAGGAGTGCGGCCACGCCGAGGGCGAGCGAGAGGTCGCCGCCCGGGCGGGGCGCGAGAGTGTCGTCGGCCAGGGCGGCGGTCTTGTGGCGGATCGGGTCGATGAGGACGAGCCGTGCGCCCCGCGCCTTCGCCTCCTTGAGGAGCGGGAGGAGATGAACGCTCGAGACGAACGGGTTCTTGCCCCACAGGAGGATCCCCTTCGAGCTTCGGAGGTCGAAGAGGTCGTGCGACTCCTCGTCGCCGAAATCGGTCTCCTGCGCGGCGTCGCCCGCACCGGAGCAGATGTCGCCGCGCTTGACGGTGACCGGTCCGAGGAGCTCGAAGAAGTAGTCGACGACGCTCTTGACGAGGCCGAGAGAACCCCCGGAGCGGTAGTGGAGGATCGCGGCGGGGCCCGATTCGGCGCGGATCGCGAGAAGGCGGTCGGCGGCGAAGCAGAGCGCCTCCCCCCACGAGACCGGGCGGAACCCGGAGCCGTCGCGCAGGAGCGGCGTCGTCAGCCGGTCCGGGGAGTTCTGCCGTGCGGGGAACTGCGAGGTGCGCGCGCAGAGGAAGCCCTTCGTGACCGGGTGGCCGGGGTCACCCCCGAGCCTCACGAGCCGGCCGTCCTCGACGGTGGCGATCAGCCCGCAGGCGTCGGGACAGTCGCGGTTGCAGACGGTGCGCAGCGTCTCGGTCGGCATGAGGTGGATGGTACGGCGCGAAAGGGGCTGCGGAACCGCCTCTGCTGTTCCGCATCGGCCAACGTCACGACACTTCGGTGGCGCTCCGGACGGGGCCGGCGAGGCGATCCTGAGATGTCGTCGCCTCTAACTGATTGAGCTGCATCAGTATTCGCCTGCGACCTCTCCGGAATTGATGAGCCTGATCCATGGCGAGAGGGGCGACGCCTGACCAAATTCAACCCACAAAGGGACGGTATCGGGGGGGCTCGTCGCGTTAACGCGCAGATGCGCCGCAGGGCTTGCCGTATTCGCGCAGAAGGGGGTCGGAGATGACAGCCGTTACGCACCATCGTGATCCGCTGCCCTGGGAGCTGGAGGGAATCGACCGCCGGGACTTCGTCAAGGTCGTGACGGCCGCCGCCGTGGCCGTCGGCATTCCCTTCACGGCCGCCGAGCAGATGGCGGAAGCGGCCGTCGCGAAGAAGCTGAAGCCGTCGGTCATCTGGCTCCACTTCCAGGAGTGCACGGGGTGCACGGAGTCTCTCCTGCGCACGTCGCATCCGGCGCTGTCCACCCTGATCCTGGACCTCGTCTCCCTCGACTACCACGAGACGCTCCTGGCCGGCGCGGGGCACCAGGCCGAGAAGTGCCTCGAGGACGCCATGAAGGCGCACGAGGGGAAGTACGTCCTCGTCATCGAGGGGGCGATCCCGCTGAAGGACGACGGCATCTATTGCAAGATCGGCGGGAGGACGGCCCTGGAGCTCGCGAACACCGTCGCTGCGAAGGCAGGGGCGATCATCGCGATCGGCTCGTGCGCGTCGTGGGGCGGAATTCCGTCCGCCGACCCGAACCCGACCGGAGCGACGGGCGCTCCCGAGGTGCTGAAGGGAAAGACGGTCGTCACGATCCCGGGCTGCCCGGCGAACCCGTACAACCTCCTCGGCGTCGTCCTCCAGTTCGCGACCTTCGGAACGCTCCCGGCGCTCGACGACCAGGGCCGCCCGAAGTTCGCCTACGGCCGGACGATCCACGAGCACTGCCCGCGCCGCGCCCACTTCGACGCCGGCCGCTTCGTGGAAGTCTTCGGCGACGCGGGACACCGCGAGGGGTGGTGCCTCTACAAGACGGGCTGCAAGGGTCCGGCGACGCACGCGAACTGCTCCGTCCAGCACTTCGGTGAGGTCGTCGACGCGTGGCCGATCGGCCTCGGACATCCCTGCTTCGGCTGCACCGAGAAGTCGCTCGCGTTCCGCGCGCCGCTCCATTCGACGGTCGACATCGAGCGGCCGACACCGCCCGACACCTATCCCCCGATCGCGGCGCGGCAGGGGGGCATCAGCCCGGTCGCCACGGGCGTCGCCGGGGCACTCGTCGGGGCGGGAGTGGCCGCCGGGTTCATGGCGAGCAGAAAGATGGGCGCCGAGCCGCCTGCCAGCGGCGGGCCCGGGGATCCGGAAGGGGAAGGCTGACCATGTCCGCCGTCGACCGCCGAACCGTCCTGAAGGGCGTGGCGGCAACGGGCGCCGTCGCGGCCACCGGGATCTCCCTCCCCGCTCACGGCCGGGTGGCGAAGGTCGCGCCCCCCGACGCCGTCGGGCTCCTCTACGACACGACCCTCTGCATCGGCTGCAAGACCTGCGTCGTCGCCTGCCGCGAGGCGAACGACAAGAAGCCCGACACGCGGCTCTCCGGCGGCCTCTGGGACATGCCGTCCGACCTCAACGGGCAGACGAAGAACGTCATCAAGCTCTACAAGGACCCCGATTCCCCCGAGCGCTCCTACTTCAAGGCCCAGTGCCTGCACTGCGTCGACCCGGCCTGCGTCGGGGCCTGCATGATCGGGGCCCTCCAGAAGCGCGAGTTCGGGATCGTCACCTACGACTCGTTCTTCTGCTCGGGATGCCGCTACTGCCAGATGGTCTGCCCCTTCGAGATCCCGAAGTTCGAGTGGGAGAAGCTCGCCCCGAAGATCGTCAAGTGCGAGCTCTGCAATCACCGGCTCAGGGAAGGAAGGCAGCCAGGCTGTACGGAGGTCTGCCCCCGGCACGCCGTCGTGTACGGGAAGCGCACCGACCTGCTCGCCGAGGCGAAGAGGCGGATCGCGGAGAGCCCGAAGAAGTACAAGGGGCAGAAGAAGGGCGACCCGCCCAAGGTCTACGGCGAGACGGAGGGGGGCGGGACGCAGTGCCTCTACCTCTCGCACGTCCCGTTCGAGAAGCTCGGGCTTCCCGACCTCTCGGCCGACCCCGTGCCGCACGTCGCGCAGACGGTCCAGCACGGCATCTACCAGGGCTTCGTCGCGCCGGTCGCTCTCTACGCCGTCCTCGGCGCCGTCGTCTTCCGGAACCGGAAGAAGCAGGCGGCCACATCCGGCGAGCCGGGCAACCCGACGGGAGGCGCGGAATGAGCCGCCACGCCCACCTCCACGCGCCGGTCGGAGGCCCGCTGTGGACCCGGCCGTTCCGGGATCCTCGTCGGCGTCTTCGCGTTCTGCGCCCTCTTCTTCGCCTACCGCTTCGCGGCGGGCCTCGGCGCCTCCACCGCCCTCAACGACGGCTATCCGTGGGGGATCTGGATCGCCTTCGACGTCGTGGTGGGAACGGCCCTCGGCTGCGGCGGCTACGCGGTGGCGCTCCTCGTCTACATCCTCAACAAGGGGACGTACCACCCGCTCGTCCGCCCGGCGCTCCTGACGAGCGCGCTCGGGTACACGATGGCGTCCATCGCGATCCACTTCGACGTCGGGCGCCCGTGGCTCCTCTACCGGATCCCGCTCTTCCCCGCGCACTGGAACTTCGACTCGGCGCTCTTCGAGGTCGCGCTCTGCGTCATGACGTACGTCGCGGTCCTCTGGCTGGAGCTCTCGCCGGCGTTCATGGAGAAGTGGAGCCAGGGACCGGCCGGGTTCCTGAAGCGGACCTCGGAGAAGGCGGCCCCGATCGTCGACAAGGCCATGCCGTGGCTGATCGCCCTCGGCCTCCTCCTGCCGACGATGCACCAGTCGTCCCTCGGGACCGTCATGCTCCTGACGGGGCAGAAGCTGCACCCGCTCTGGAACACCCCGCTCCTGCCGCTCCTCTTCCTCGTCTCCTGCCTCGGCATGGGCTACGCCGTCGTCGTCTTCGAGTCGGCGCTGTCCGCCGGAGTCCTCGGACGGCGAAGGGAGACGCCGATGCTGGCGAGCCTGGCCGGGGTCATGGTCCCGGTCCTCGCGATCTTCACCCTCGTCCGGTTCGTCGACCTCGGCCTGAGGGGCCGGCTCGGACTCCTCGGAACCTTCGACCTCTACACCGGGATGTTCCTCCTCGAGACGGTCCTCTTCCTCGCGCCGGCCTTCATGCTCCTCTCGCAGAAGGCGCGGAGCGACGCGGGGAACCTCTTCCGGGCCGCGATGGTCATGATCCTGGCCGGCTCGGTCTACCGGCTCGACGCCTACATCGTCGCCTTCCGGCCGGGCTCGCGCTTCGCCTACTTCCCGAGCTTCGCGGAGCTGATGGTCACCCTCGGGGTCGTGGCGCTCGAGGTCATCCTGTACGTCGTCATCGTCAAGTACTTCCCGATCCTGTCGGCGCCGGGTGCGGAAGCGCCCGCGCGGACGGCGCGCGCGTAGGGGGCACGAATGTCGAAGCGAATCGTCGTCGATCCCGTCACCCGCATCGAGGGCCACCTCCGCGTCGACGTCGAGGTGGACGGCGGCCGCGTGAAGAACGCCTGGTCCTCGGGGCAGATGTTCCGCGGGATCGAGGAGATCCTCAAGGGCCGCGACCCGCGCGACGCGTGGCTCTTCACGCAGCGGTTCTGCGGCGTCTGCACGACGGTCCACGCGATCGCGTCGGTGAGGACGGTCGAGAACGCGCTGAACCTCGACGTGCCGATGAACGCGCAGTACATCCGGAACCTGATCGTGGGCGCGCACGCGATGCACGACCACATCGTCCACTTCTACCACCTCTCCGCGCTCGACTGGGTCGACGTCGTCTCGGCGCTCAAGGCCGACCCGGCGAAGACGTCGGCGCTCGCCGAGAGCCTTTCGCCCTGGCCGCACAACGGGACGGCGGTCCTGAAGTCGGTCCAGGACCGGCTGAAGGGCTTCGTCGAGGCGGGGCAGCTCGGGATCTTCGCGAACGGCTACTGGGGCCACCCGGCGATGAAGCTGCCGCCCGAGGTGAACCTCCTCGCCGTGTCGCACTACCTCCAGGCGTTGGAGTACCAGAGGAAGATCAACAGGGTCGTCACGCTCCTCGGCTCGAAGACCCCGAACATCCAGAACCTCGCGGTCGGCGGCGTGGCGAACGCCATCAACCTCGACAACGAGGCGACGCTCAACATGAGCAAGCTCTACTTCGTCAAGGAAGCCCTCGACGAGGTGCAGCAGTTCGTGGAGCAGGTCTACTTCCCCGACGTCTGCGCCGTCGGAGCGCTCTACGCCGACTGGCTGCCGTACGGCGCGGGCGTGAAGAACTACCTCGCCGTCCCCGACTTCCCGCTCGACGAGAAGGGAACGCAGTTCGACCTCCCGGGCGGGACGATCCTGAACGGCGACCTCGGGACCGTGAAGGAGATCAAGAGCTTCCGGGACGACACCTTCAAGGAGGGGGTCACCGAGTCGATCGCCCGCGCCTGGTACGACGGCGACTGGGAGAAGCACCCGTTCGACGAGGACACCGTCCCGAAGTACGGCAAGTGGGAGGACGACGGGAAGTACTCGTGGGTGAAGGCGCCGCGGTTCCAGGGCAAGCCGATGCAGGTCGGCCCGCTCGCGCAGGTCCTCGTCGGGCTCGCCCTCAAGCACGAGCCGACGGTGCGGTGGGGCACGAAGGCCCTCGAGACGATCGGGGCCGTCGCGAAGACGAAGGTCGGGCCGGAAATCCTCCACTCGACGCTCGGCCGGCATGCCGCCCGGATGATCCGCACCTGCATGATCGCCGAGATCACCCAGAAACACTGGAAGCTCCTCGTCGAGAACATCGGGAAGGGGGACACGGAGATCTTCCGCAAGCCCGAGTTCCCGAGCGGAGAGCAGCGGGGCTACGGGTTCCACGAGGCGCCTCGGGGCACCCTGTCGCACTGGATCGTCATCAAGGACGGAAAGATCGCGAACTACCAGGCCGTCGTCCCGTCCACCTGGAACGCCGGCCCGCGCGACGCGAAGGGGCAGGTGGGCCCGTACGAGGCGTCGCTCATCGGGAACCCGATCGCCGATGCCGAGCGGCCGCTCGAGGTCCTGCGGACGATCCACTCCTTCGACCCGTGCCTCGCCTGCGCGATCCACACCCTCGACGTCGAGGGCAAGGAGATCGCCCGCGTGAGGCTCGCGTAGCGCCGCGCCGGGCATGGGAGGAAGCGGCAGGGAAGAGGAAGCCCGGATCCGGGTCCTCGGCCTCGGAAACGTCCTGATGGGGGACGACGCGGCGGGGCCCTGGGTCGTGGAGCACCTCCGCGCGGCGTACGACGTCGGCGAGGGAGCGTCCCTGACCGACGTCGGGACGCCGGGCCTCGACCTCGTCCCCCACATCGGCGGCGCACGCGTCGTCGTCCTCGTCGACACGGTGAAGTCCACGGGGTCCCCTGGAGAGCTCCGCCTCTACCGGAAGGACGAGATCCTGAAGCACCCGCCGGGCCCCAGGACGAGCCCTCACGATCCGGGCGTGAAGGAGACCCTCCTTTACCTCGACATGGCCGGGAGCGGACCCGAGGAGGTCCTCCTCGTCGGAATCGTGCCAGGGCGCGTCGAGAAGGGGCTGGGGCTCACGCCCGCGGTCGCGGCGGCGATACCCGCGGCAGCCGAAGCCGTCGTCGACGAGTTGCGGCGCGTCGGGATTCCGGTCCGGAAGCGCGAAGCCGCCGTCCCGGCCCGTCCCTGGTGGGCGGGGGAGGACGAGGCGGCGACGTGAGCGCGGCGCACCCGGCCTCCCGCCAACTCTCCGTCTGGGTCGTCCTCGTGGCGCTCCACAGCTACGCGGTCGGGGCATCTCTGCTCTTTGCGACGGAGTGGGGCGCCCGCTTCGGCGGATTCGGTGAGGTGTCGCCGCTCTTCTTTGCGAGGCAGGCGGGGATCTTCCACTTCGTCCTCGCGACGGCCTACCTCGTGGACTGGTTCGCGCACGGGAGCGTCGTCATCCTGCTCACGGCGAAGGCGATGGCGGTCCTCTTCCTCCTCGCGACGTGGGCACTGGGCGTGAACGCGTGGTCGGTCCCGCTCTCGGCTGCCGGGGACGCGGCGATGGGCGCGGCGACGATCCTCCTGGCCCGGCGGGTGTCGGCGAGCCCGCCCTGACGGGCGAGACCCGGCGGGGGCGATCAGCCCTCCCGGGCGTCGGGCCGCGCCGGGCCGGACCGGGCCTGGCGCGACCGGGCCGCGATCAGCTCGTCGAAGACCTCCTGGATCTCGTCGCACCCGAGACGGAGGGGGCCGGTGACGTACTCGAGGAGCTCCTGGCGCATCCCTTTCGCCTCCGGGTCGCGCCGCACGACTCGGTGGACGACGAGGTTCAGGACGAGGAGCGCGCCGCAGAGCTCGTCCGCCGCGAAGCCCTGTTCGAAGCGCCGCGTGGCGAGCTGCCGGCAGTACGAGAGGAGAACGCCCTTGTCGCGCGTCCTCACCGCGTTCTTGAGGTGGCCGAAGACCACGCGGTGATTCCAGTCGTGCTCCGCCTCGGTGATCCGCTGGTAGTTCGCGAAGCGGATGGGACCGTGCGGTCCGACGAGGTGGCCGTGGTACGCCGAGATGACGTCGTCCTCGTACCTCTCGAGGAGGCGGTGGAGGCGCAGGTTCGTTGGGAAGTGGACTTCCTTCATGGCGGCCCGGTTCCTCTGGTTCCACTCGAGGGGGTCCATCCTGAGGTTCTCGATCAGGAACGGGAGCCTCCGGATCAGCTCCAGGCGGGGGCGCGGGGCCCAGCCGAGACGCGCCCGGCTGCGGCTCGCGTCGATCGTCATCCTCAGGTCGATGTACTTCGCCATCCAGGGCCGTTCGAACGGCATCTCGCCCGTGAGCCGGCCGAAGAGAGCGCGCGCCCACATCCCGGGCCCGCAGAGGGGGCGAGGCATCAGGATCGGGTGGCGCGCATCCCCTTCGAAGTCCCGGGTCGCCTCCGCGAAGAGCTCGCGGTGGCTCGTGGAACCGTCGGGGCTCGCGATCAGGACCTCGCCCGGCGCGAGGTCGCCCGGGCCCTTCTCGAGGACGAGCCGCAGCGCTGCGGCGACGTCCTTGACGTGAAGGTAGGGGATCGCCGACTCGCCCCGGCCACCGAGGATGCTCCGGTTCCACGCGGGGGAGAGCCAGGTCGAGAGGAACATGAAGAGCGGCGGGTACTCGCACCAGTCCGAGAAGAGGGCCGCGAAGCGGACGATCGTCGACGGGAAGGAGGCCGCGTACTCCTTCACCATGGCCTCGCCGGTCGCCTTGGTGCGCGCGTAGACGTGGTCGCCGTCGGGTGGGCTGGCCTCGTCGAGCGCCGAGCCGGGGGCTGGAAGCCGGCAGGCGGCGACGGAGCTCGAGAAGATGAACCGGCTCACCCCGAGGTCGCGGGAGAAGTCGAGAGTGTTCCTCAGGCCTTCGACGTTCGTTCGCTGGTACTCGGGATGCTCCTCGCCGGTGAAATCGTAGTGAGCGGCGAGGTGGACGACGGTCTCGGCACCGCCGAGGAGGCGGATCATCTTGAAGACCTCGCCGAGGGGCTCGCGCTCGCCGATGTCCACCTGGAACCAGGTGATGTTCGGGTGGATGGGGGCGCCGCACCGGAGCTGGGACCGTCGAGCGATCCCGAAGATCCGGTAGTCCTCCGCGAGCGATTCGAGGAGGTGCCGGCCGACGAAGCCCGACGCCCCGGTCACGACGAGCGCGGGAAGGGACATCGGCGGCTAGGGTCCGACGAGCAGGAGCGGGCCTTCGATCCGGGCGGCGAGGACCTTGAGCGGGGCGGGTGGAGGTCCCTCCTTCGGCCTGCCGTACGCGTCGAACTTGCCTTCGTGGCAGGGGCAGAGGTAGGCCGTCTGGTCGTCGGACCAGAAGACCTCGCACCCCTGGTGCGTGCAGAGGAGAGAGCGCGCGGTGACCCCGGAAGAGGACCGGAGGATCTCGACGGGCTGACCGGAGACGCTCACGGTCACACGGACACCCGTGGGAAACCGCTCGAGCGGCAGCTCGAACGGCTTCGGAACGGGAGGCTCGGGCGTGGACCGCGCACAGGACGAGACGGCCGTGGCGCACGCCGCCAGGAAGGTGCGACGGTCTATCGGGTTGGCGGGGACTCCGGGCGCCTCGGGCATGCTCGACTCCTCGGGTCGGAATGAAGAAGTGTAGCGCCCGATGCGGGACGAGGGAACGGACGAACGCTGTGGACACGGGGCGAAGCGGAGCGCGTAAGCTCACGCGGACCGGTGGCGGGAAGACCGACAGGAGGACGACGATGGCCCAGCCGATCGCGGTTTTCGATGCCCACGGAAAGCACGCCCAGCGCGCGGTCTTCACGGCCGACGGCGAGACCCTCGTATCGTGCGGCCAGGACGCTCGCATCCGGCTCTGGAAGGTTCCCTCGTTCTCGCCCGACGGCGCGTTCGAGGGGCACGAAGCCAGCGTGAACACGCTGTCGTTCTCGGCAGACGGCGGACTTCTGGCGAGCGGCTCTTCTGACGGTACCGTCCGGATCTGGTCGTTTCCGGGCGGGCGGGAGCTGGACGTCCTCGACGGACAGGTGGCCGCGGCGGTGTCGCCGACGGGCGGCTTCGCAACGATCTCGACGAAGGCGCGGGCGGTCCTCTGGGACGGCAACTACGACGAGGTGGCGACGCTCCCGCTCCTCGACCGGCGCCTCTTCTCTTTGGCCTTCACGGCGGACGGCGGCTCGCTCCTCGTGGCGGGGACGGAATCGGTCCACCGCGTGGACGTGAAGGGGCGGGCGAAGTCGGGGGCGTATCCCGGGCACCAGACCGCGGTGGCGTCGATGGCGCTCTCGGCGGACGGCGCGCTCCTGGCGACGACCGGTGCCGAGGGGACCCTCCGTCTCCGACGCGTCTCCGGCGGGGAGGAGCTCTTTGCCGTCCGCCTCGGGCGGCCGGGCGCGCTGCAGGCGGCACTCTCGCCGGACGGGACGCGGATCGCGGTGTCGATCGACTTCGCGATCCAGATCCGCTCCGCGGTCGACGGTACCCTCCTCTCGACGATCGACGTGCCGATCAAGGGGGTCTACGGCCTCGGCTGGTCGCCCGATGGACGGCTACTCGCGAACGCGGGATCCGACGGACGGGTGAGGGTCTGGGCGCTCTGAGCCGGCCGGCGGTCCGGGCCCCGGTCCCGGCGCGAGCGCGCAGGACAGGTGAAGCGGGACCGCCGAGCCGCTAGACTTCCCGAGTCCCCGGAGGTGTCGACGATGCCGTTCCTGGCGCTCCGATCGAGTGGAGAGGTCTCCGCCCTTCCCGGGGCGGTGGCCGTGGCGGCTTGAACCGAGCTTCGTCCGACGGGCCGCGGCGGCGCGCCGCGAGGTCTCTGCGCGCAGCGCGCCTGCTCGTCGGGCGGGCCGCGCTGGAGATCGCCGCGTCGCCGGGGGCCTGGGTTCAGGTCGTGGATCGCGTGCGGGCCGAGCTCGGCCGAGAGCCGCTCGGGACGGACGTGGTCGGGCCGCGCGGGTTCTCTCTCCTGTGGGCGGAAGAGGAAGGGCGTCCAGCGCTCCTTCCCCTGGAGCGCCTCGAGCCCCTCGGCAAGGGAGGGATGAACTCGGTCTCCCGCTCGGCGGATCTTCTCGCCGGGCGGGCGCTCGTCGTCAGGCGGCTCATCCCGGCCGAGTCGGCCGTGGAGGAGGAGATGCGGCGCCGCCGCAACGAGCTCGTGAGGGAGCGCCTCTCCGTCCTCCACCGCCACCCGGTGCTGCAACGTTTCTGGGGAAGCGGGTCCGTCGACGGCGAGCCGTGCGAGCTTTTCGACTTCGCTCCCGGAACGACGCTGGCACGGTACGTCAAGGAGAAGGGCCTGACCTACGGCGCGCTCCTCGACCTCGCCTGGCATGGCGCGCGGGGCCTCCTTCACCTCGCGCGGCACGGCCTCGTCCACGGAGACGTGAAGCCGGAGAACTTCTGCGTAGACGAGAGGCGGACGGGGGGCGACGCGCGGCTGCGCGTCGGCCTCATCGATTTCGACATCGTCTCCACCGTCGAAGAGCAGCTGTACCAGTACCGCCTCTCGAACACGCTCGACGGCACTCTCCCGTACATGCCCCCCGAGAACTTCGTTCAGACGGTGCCCGAGGACCAGGAGGACTGCCGCCGGATGGTCCTGACGAAGGACGTCTACGCCCTCGGCATCACCCTCGTCCGCATCGTGAACGGCCGCTTCCCCGA
This sequence comes from Holophagales bacterium, assembly GCA_016719485.1. Lineage (NCBI taxonomy): Bacteria > Pseudomonadati > Acidobacteriota > Holophagae > Holophagales > Holophagales bacterium. The sequence continues at coordinate 435,683 of JADJZB010000004.1, read as the reverse complement.
GGGCTTCTACACGAGCATGACGTCGCTCGTCCTGAAGAAGGAGCGACTCGAGGAGATGCCCGTGGCCCTCCCGGCGGCACTGCCGGAAGCCCTGCGGAGGCTCGTTCTCTCGATGTGCGCCACCAACTGGCGGGAGCGTCCTGGGCTCCCGGTCGTCGTCCGGGCTCTCGAGTCGCTGCGGGGCGCCGCGACGCCGGGGGATCGCGCCCGGCTCGTCGCCTCTCCGCGCGTGGAGCCCGTGGTGGAAGCGCCCGCCCGGGTGCCGGAGGAGTTCGTCGGACCTTACCGGCTCGTCGACGCCGCCTTCGCGGCCCGGACCCCGGGGGACGGCCAGGCGCGGCCTCTCGCGGAGCTGCACGACCCGTTCGGCCGCCGCCTCGTCGGCGTCCCGTTCGAGTTCCGTTCGGCGACCGAGGAGGCCGCGTTCTACGAGCAGAGGCGGGCCCTCCTCGGAGATCTCAACGGGGTGCGTCTCCGTCACCCCGAGCTCTTCCCGGGGAGCTTCCGGGACCTCGTGCGGCAGGGGATCGGCGACGATCTCTTCCTCGTCTGGATCGTCCGGCCGCTTCTCGAAGGGGCGATCGACCTCGACCGCTACCTGTCGACGGAGCGGCCGGATGCCTCCCTCCCCGAGCGCGTCGCGATCCTGCGTCGCGTGGCCGAGGGCCTCGCGGCCCTCGAGGAGGCCGGCTACACGCTGGCCACGGTGTCGCCGCAGCTCGTCTTCTTCGTCCCTCCGCCGCCCGAGGGCGCCGACGAGCCGTCACCCACGCAGGCGGGGCTGACGCGCCCGGTCGCGGCCCTCTTCGACATCCCGGCCGTCTCCACGGGGCGGCGATTCCGTCAGGAGCTGATGGGAACCGCCTCGGCCGTCAAAGCCACGTCGGACGCGACCGGTCGCGTCGTGGCGGGATTCTTCGACGTCGCGGCCCGGATGAAAGTCCTCGCGATGCTCGGAGGGGCCGAGAGGGACGCCTTCGTCCAGGTCAGCGATGCCCAGGGCTGGGCGGAACGGGTCGACCTTCTCCGCTGGATCGAGACCCGCCTTCGCTGACGGGGGGCGCGGAGGACACCGCACCCCGCTCGCGATCGCTATGCCCCGGCGTCCCGGCCCTCTCGCAGGAGAAAAGAGGATGGGGAAATGGAGGTGTGGACCTGTGTGGAAGGCGGAATGGTGCGGAAAGGAGGTGGGAAGAAGGGGATGGGACTCCTCCGCCAGGTCCGGGAGCCGGGGCAGCGATCGATGAGGATGCTCAAGGGTGCCTCCCGGCGTTCCCCGCGGGCGGCACGGGGCCGCGGAGACTCGCCTTCTGGAGGCGGGGATCGAGAGAGTCGGCGAATCGCTCGAGGGTGAGCGGGTCGAGTGCCACGAGCGTCGCGATCTCGGCGCGTGTGAGCTCGCAGCCCCTCTCTGCGAGGTCTCGGACGACGCGCTCGGCATCCGCGTGGAAAGCACGCCGGAAATCCTCGTCCGTGACGAGCCTTCCGACGATCTTTTCCACGTTCGCCTGGGACATCTGCGTCTGACCTCGAACGAAGGCGTTACAAGAGTCGTGCCAGACGGGGTCACGGGTGCGGTCCGGGCCCGAACCGGCTCCGTTGTCGCTTTACGACCCGGACCCCCGGAATGCGACCGCGCGGGGAGGTGCGGCGAAGCCTTCACTCTGTAGAATTCGCCGCATCGCGATCCGGTGGGCGGCCGTGCCGGCGCACCGTCCGAGCCGCCCCCGCGCGAAGGAGGATTCGTGACCGTGAAGGCGACCCGCACTCTCGTCGTACTGGGGGCCTGCGCCCTCGTCCTGTCCGTAGGCTGCCGGAAGAAGGAGGCGCCCGAGGCCGAGGGGAAGGAGCTCTCGAAGAACCCCATCGCCGCATTCGGCCAGATCCAGGACGCCGTCAAGAGAGCCGAGCAGGCGGCGAAGGAATCGGCGGAGATGAAGGCGGTCGAGCCGATCCACTTCTCCAGGCTCATCGAGCTCCTGCCGAAAGCCCCGTCGGACTTTGCGGCCGACGGCGAGCCGCGCGGCGAGACGACGAACGCCATGGGCTTCAAGGTGTCGACGGCCGAGCAGAGCTACTCTGCCGAGGGCCGGAGCCTGCGGGTGAAGATCACCGACGGGGCCTTCAACGCGCCGCTCTACACCGTCATCACGATGGCCGCGCAGTTCGCCCGCGAGTCGACCGAAGGGTACGAGAAGGGTGTCACGCTCGACGGCAACCCCGGAGTCGAGAAGTGGAGGAAGGACGGCGGTGACGCCGAGCTGAACGTCGTCGTCGGAAAGCGCTTCTTCGTCGAGATCGAAGGTTCGGCCATCACTCCCGAGCTCGTCCGCGAGGTGTGGAGCTCGGTCGACCGGGCGAAGCTGGCCGGTCTGAAGTGATGGAGCGCACGATGAACATCGGCATTCCGAAGGAGTGCCGCCCCGACGAGTTCCGGGTGGGGATCTCGCCCGTCGGGGTGCGGATGCTCCGGGGGGCCGGGCACCCCTGCTTCGTCGAGGCGGGCGCCGGCAACGGCGCAGGGTTCACCGACGAGCAGTACCGCCAGGCGGGAGCGACGATCGTCCACACCGCCGAGGAAGCGTGGCGCCGGGCGGACCTCGTCCTGAAGGTGAGCCGCCCCACGATGCGGGAGCTCGAATGGCTCCAGCCCGGCAAGGCGCTGATGGGGTACCTCTACCTCTCGGCGGCGCACCCCGGGAAGGTCGACGTCCTCCTCGAGAAACGCGTCTCCGCGATCGCCTACGAGCAGATCCAGCTCGCCGACGGCACCCTCCCCGTCCTCAAGCCTCTCAGCCAGATCGGCGGCCGGATGGCCGCGCAGGTCGCCGCCCGCCTGCTCCAGAACGACGCCGGGGGGCACGGCCGCCTGATCGGAGGCGTCGCAGGTGTCCCGCCGACGGAGGTCGTGGTCGTTGGCGCCGGTGTGGCCGGCGAAGCCGCGGCGCGGGCATTCCTGGGAATGGGAGCGCACGTCACCGTCCTCGACAGCGACCTTGCGCGCCTCCAGAGGATCGACGAGCTGCTTTTCGGCAAGCTCAACACCGTCGTCGCACACCCGTTCCACGTCGCGCGGGCTGCGGAGTACGCCGACGTCGTCGTCGGTGCGGTCATGGTCCCGGGCGAGCGGGCGCCCGTCATCCTGACGCGGGCGATGCTTCGGAAGATGAAGCCGGGCGCCCTCTTCCTCGACCTCTCCATCGACCAGGGGGGCTGCGCCGAGACCTCCCGGCCGACGACCCACGAGTCGCCGACCTACGTCGAGAGCGGCGTCGTCCACTGCTGCATCCCGAATCTCGGCGGCGTCGTCGCCCGGACCTCGACGCACGCCTTCCTCAACGCGGCGGCGCCCTGGATCGAGAGGGTCGTCGTGCAGGGCCTGGAGGAGGCTGCCGCGGCAGACCCGGCCCTCGCTCACGGGGTCGTGACCCACGCGGGCGAGCTCCGGAACTTCAGGCGGGTTTCCTACACCCGTCCGGTCATCTGAAGACAGGAAGCGAACGAACCACGATGAGCTGGCTCCACACGTACCACAACCGAATCGTCAGCGCCGAAGAGGCCGTCCAGGCCGTCAAGTCGGGCGATCGCGTCTATCTGACGGGGAACTGCTCGGTACCTCAGGTCCTCATGAAGGCCCTGATCGAGCGGGCTCCGCTTCTCACGGACGTCGAGGTGTGCCACATCCTGACGCTCGGGAAGACGCCCTACGCCGACCCGGAGTTCGCCGGGCACATACGGGTCAATACGCTCTTCATCGGCGAGGGTGTCCGCGCCGCCGTCAACGAAGGTCGCGCGGACTTCACGCCCATCCGTCTCTCCGAGGTCCCCGGTCTCTTCACGGAGGGAATCCTCCCGCTCGACGTCGCTTTCATCCACGTCACGCCGCCCGACGAGCACGGCTTCTGCTCCTTCGGCGTCGAGGTCTCGACGAACCGGTCCGCCGCTCAGTCCGCCAAGCTCGTCATCGCGGAGCTGAACCCGCAGATGCCGCGGACGCTCGGCGACGCCTTCATCCACATCAGCCGGATCCACAAGATCGTCCCGGTCGACTACCCGATCTTCACGGCGACGATGGGAACTCCATCGGACCTGTCGATGCAGATCGGCCGGCACGTGGCCGGCCTGATCGAGGACGGCTCGACGATGCAGATGGGGATCGGCGCGATTCCCGACGGCGTCCTCTACTACCTGAAAGACAAGAAGGACCTCGGCATCCACACGGAGATGTTCTCGGACGGGGTCATCGAGCTCTACGAGAAGGGCGTCGTCACGGGAGAGAAGAAGACGATCGACAAGGGGAAGATGGTCGCCGGGTTCCTCATCGGCTCGAAGAAGCTCTACGACTTCGTCGACAACAACCCGGTCGTCGAGATGCGTCCGACCGAGTACGTCAACGACCCGTACATCATTCGGCAGAACGACAAGATGGTGGCGATCAACTCGGCGATCGAGGTCGACCTCACGGGGCAGGTCTGCGCCGACTCGATCGGCCCGCGCCTCTACTCGGGCGTCGGCGGGCAGCTCGACTTCATCCGCGGCGCAGCGCGCTCCCGCGGCGGCAAGCCGATCATCGGTCTGCCTTCGAGCGGCGACGGGAAGGACGGGACGCGTTTCACGCGCATCGTCTCGATGCTCAAGCCGGGCGCCGGCGTCGTGACGCCCCGATACGACGTCCACTACGTCGTCACCGAGTACGGCGTGGCGAACCTCTACGGAAGGACGATCCGCCAGAGGGCGAAGGCCCTCATCGACGTGGCCCACCCCGATTTCCGCGCGGAGCTGGAGCGGAAGGCGATCGAGCTTCGGTACCTCTGAGGCGACGTGGGTCGCCTGGAGGGAGTGCCGCCCGGCGGTGCCGGGCGGCACTCGACCTTCAGGTCCTCGCGTTGCGCTCGTCCGAGCGGATTCTCCCGTCCACCATCGTGAGAATCCGGTCGCAGCGGGCGGCGATCCGCTCGTCGTGCGTGACGACGAGGAACGCCGTCCGGTGTTCGGCAGAGACCCTCCGCAGGAGCTCGAAGACCTGCACCCCCGATTCGGTGTCGAGGTTCCCTGTCGGCTCGTCCGCCAGGACGAGAGGCGGCTCGAGGACGAGCGCCCTCGCCACGGCGACGCGCTGCTGCTGGCCGCCCGAGAGCTTCGTGGCGCGGTAGGAGGCGCGGTCGGCCAAACCGATCTCGTCGAGGAGCGAGAAGGCCCGCTCTCGCATTCCCTTCTCCTCGCGCCCCTTCGCCGCGAGCATCGGCATCATCACGTTCTCGAGCGCGGTGAACTCGGGAAGGAGGTGGTGGAACTGGAAGACGAAGCCGAGGCTCCGCCCCCTCACGGCGCTCCTCTCGTCGTCCGACAGGCCGCCGGTGTCCCGGCCCGCGAGGAGGATCCGGCCGGAGGTGGGCCGGTCGAGGAGGCCGAGGAGATTCAGGAGGGTGCTCTTGCCGGACCCGGATGGACCGGCGAGGGCCGTGAACTCGGCGGGCTGGATGTCGAGGTCGATACCGTGGAGGACCTGGGTGACGATCTCCGTGCCGAAGGACTTCGTGACGCCCTCGAGGACGACGAGCGGATCAGCCATAGCGGATCACGTCCGCGGGGTCGAGCGACGCCGCCCGCTCGGCCGGCGCGACGGCCGCCAGGAGGCCCGTGAACGTGGCGATGGCGGCGGCCGCGAGGAAGAGGCCGGGTGACAGGTTCACCGGGAAGGTGGCGGTGCCGTCGGGGTTCTTCGCGAGCGAGGCGAAGAAGAAGGAGAGGCCCGCGCCGAGGGCCGATCCGAGGACCGAGCCGGCGAGCCCGAGGATCGTTCCCTGGACGAGGAAGATCCGCACGACCTGGGCCGTCCGCGTCCCCATCGCCTTCAGGATCCCGATCTCGCGGGACTTCTGCACGACCGAGACGACGAGGACGCTCGCGATGCCGAGGGCGACCGCCACGACGACGAAGAACTGGATCATCCAGCTCGAGGCGCTCTGGGACCTCAGGCCGGTGAGGAGCTGCCGGTTCAGCTTCATCCAGCTGTCGGCCTGAAGGCCGGTCCGGGCGACGATCTCCTCAGCGACCCGTTCGGCGGCGAAGATCTCGTCGACCTTCAGCTCGATGGTGGAGATGCCGCCCGCGAGGTCGAGGAGCGTCTGGGCGGCCCGTAGGGACACGAAAACCCAGCGTTCGTTCAGGTCCTTGTTTCCGACGTCGAAGATGCCCGCGACGAGAAAGGTGTCGGAGCGGCCGGCGGGGGTCGCGAGACGCACCTTGTCGCCGACCGTGACCCCGAGGTCTGCGGCGAGCTCGACGCCGAGGACGGCATTCGTCGCGTCGACCCGGAATTCCCCCGCCGTCATCCGGGGCCCCATGTCGATGATCCGTCGGAAGCTCGACGGCTCGATGCCGCGCAGGGCGACCGAGCGGTTCGCGAGGCCCCGGAGTGCGAACGCCGCACCCGCGACGGTGGGCGAAGCAGCCCGGACCTCGGGAAGGCTCTGGAGGAGGTCGAGGGTCTGCGGCCATCCGACGATCGAGCGGAGGCGCTGGGCCGGGCGCTCGACCCGCGGGGCGACGGCGAGCCCCGGCGACGCCTGCGTGACCGGCCGGACGACGTCCTCCGGGGCCCGGACGACGACGTGGGCCTGTGTTCCGAGCGTCCTCTCGATGAGGGAGTCCTGCAGGCCTCCGATGAGGGCCGAGAGAAAGACGATGACGGCGACGCCCACGCCGATTCCCGAGAGGATCAGGATCGTCTGGATCCGTCCCTCCCGCAGGAAGCGGAGGGCGACGAGCACCTCGAACGGCATCTCAGCGTCCCGCCGGGAAGACGGCCCGGGCCCGCTGACCGACCTTGAGCTTCCCGGGCTGCCGGACGACGAGGTCTCCTTCGGCGAGGCCCTTCGCGACCTCTGCGACGGCGCCGCCGCGTGCGCCGAGAGTCACGGCGATCCGGACGGCCCTCCGGCCGCGGAACGCGAGGACCCACGGATCGGAAGCCGCGTCGCGGACCGCTTCCAGTGGCACGACGAGGACGCGCTCGCGTTTCCCGACTTCCAGTTCTACGGAGAGGGTCATGTCGGTCTTCAGCTCGTCGGGCGGATCCGGGACACGCAGCTTGACGTCGACCGTGCCGCGGGCCAGATCCACGCCCGGGGAGATCGAGATCACCTCCGCAGCGAACGACCGGTCGGGGAATGCGTCGGCCGAGGCGCGGGCCCTCTGGCCGACCCGGAGGGCGGGAAGGTTCTTCTCGTCGGGTTGCGCGAGGATCTGTGTCTCCCGGTCCAGCGCCAACGTCAGGAGGGCCCTTCCGGGGGAGACGACGTCGCCCGGCTCGACGGCGCGGAGGAGGACGACCCCGGGCTCGGGAGCGAGAACGCGCAGCTGCGCGACGCGTGCCTCGGCGGCTTCAACGGCTGCGGCGGCGGAGCGTTCGTCTGCTCCGCCCGCAGCGGCGGAACGGGCCTTTTCCGTCGCGGCGGCGACGGCGCTGCGGGCCAGGTCGCGGGCCTGCCGCGCGGCGTCCTCCTCGCGCTCGCTCACGAAGCCCTCGGTCCTGAGGGCGGCGATGCGCGCGAGCTGTCGCTGCTCGATCGCGAGCTTCAGCGCCGCCTGCGTCCGCTCTTCCTCGGCCGACCGGCGGTCCGTGCCACGCGACTGCTCCAGCCGGGCGCGGGCTTCGGCCAGCGCGGCGGCCGCCTCCCGGTCGTCGAGGCGGACGAGGAGCTGGCCGGCCTTCACGCGGTCACCTTCCTCGACGAGGACCGCTTCGACCCTCGCGGTGACCGTCGCGCCGAGGGACGCTTTCGATCGCGCCAGGACCCGGCCGCTGACGACGAGAGTCTCGAGGAGGTCCTGACGCACCACGGGGACGGCCTCGACCGGGCGCCCTCGCAGAGTACGGATCCCGAGGCCGACGAGGACGAGGACGAGGACAGCGGAGCCGGCGCGGGCCACGCGGGATCGCTGGAGGGGAATGGGCATCTCGCGAAGTGTGGCACGGGTCAGTACGTGGGAACGTGCCGCCATCTCGATCGGGGGCTCGTTTTCACGGATGATCTGAGGAAACGCCCATGTCGCGCGGGCGCCCGAAGAGCCCAACGGGGAGCACCCTGCGGGTGCTCCCCGTTGCGAAGGCGTCAGCGTGTGCGTGTCTGCTTACTTGCCGAGCCGGTAGGTCGTCCAGAAGGAGTCCATGCGCGTGTCCTGACCGACCGTGAACTCGAACATGCAGGCGTCGTCGGTGTAGTCCATGAAGTTGTGGATCGGGTCGAGACCCGCCTTGTTCTTGCAGGTGTCGGGGTTCCTCGAGGGGCAGCCGTAGGTGGCCGAGCGCTCGGCCGGCGTGTCGGAGACGTAGTCGCCACTGCCGTTACAGCCGCCCTGGAACGTGTGGTAGAGGCCCATCCAGTGCCCGACCTCGTGCGTCGCCGTGTCGCCGAGGTTGTAGGGAGCCGCGGACCCGCCCGGCAGGGAGGAATAGAGGAGGACGACGCCGTCCATCTTCGGCTTGGACGCGTAGTTGTTGGGGAAGGTCGCCCAACCGAGGAGGCCGCCGCCGAGGTTGGCCGAGTAGAGGTTGAGTCGGCTGCGCTGCCCTTCCGGAGCGTGTTCTTCGCCTGGCTCTCTGCGGTGGAGCCGTACGACATCGCGTACCAGGTGGCGTTCGTCGTCCGGTCGACGGAAACGAGGTTGAAGGAGTAAGCCCACTTTCCGTACGCGGCGTTGAGGACGGCGATCTGGTCGTTGATCATCGAGAGCGGAATGTCGCCGTTGGCGATGCCGGTTCCCTTGTTGATGACGTGGAAGTAGACGTTGATCGTCCCGCCGGTCGCGAGGGCACCGAACCTCGGGTGCGTTCCCGCCATTTCGAGCTGCTCCTCGATCGCCTCCATGACCTCGTCGTTCGGGTGAACGGTGCCGCACCGTTTGCCGGCCTGGACGAAAGACTGCTGGCTCTGAAACTCGTGTCCCTCGATGACGAAAGGCTCCTCGACCGAGGCGGGTTCATCGTCCTGGCTGTATCCGCGCCCGTCGGATGACGGCGGCGCGCCGACGACGCTGAGGGCGAACGGGAGCATCATGGCGGCCAGCAAAGTCTTGGTATTCAATGCGCTCTCCTTTTCCGGGATCGACGGCCCGGTCTTGCGGCCCCGTTGCCAGAGTCGTGCCATCCCCCATCCAGCGATTCAGATCAATATTGGGTCAGATTCCGCCCGTTTGGCGCAGACGAGAAGGGCTAATCGTTGACCATGGGTCTGGTTCGGACCCTTTTGCTCGCTCGGGGGAAGGGTCGCGAGCCTTCGATGAAGGTCACAGGGTTCTCAGGAACTCGACGAGCCTGCGGCCGATCGCGTCCGTATCGAATGCCTGCGAGACATACGTTCGGCCGGTCCGACCGATCGTGGCCGCCCTTTCCCGGTCCGAGAGGAGGGCGACACAGGCCTGGGTGAAGCTGTCGACACCGTCGGCGAGAAGGAGCTGCTTCCCGTCGTTCACTCCAAGTCCCGTTGCGCCGAGCCGGGTCGAGATGACCGGGATTCCGAGGGCCATCGCTTCCAGGATTTTGACCCTGATGCCACCGCCGGACAGGAGGGGAACGACCATCGCGGTCCCGGAGGAGATGAACTCGCGAGCGTCGGGCACTCTTCCGAGGAAACGGACCCCTTCGCAGCGGAGGCGCCCCACGAGGTCGGAGGAGGCGTTGCTTCCACCCAGGTGAAGGCGGGCCTGAGGAATGGCCTCCCGGACGAGCGGCCACACGTTTCCGAGGAACCAGTCGACGGCCTCCAGGTTGGGGGTCCAGTCGAGCGAGCCGAGGAACGTGAGCGTGAGCGGGTCGCCTTGCCCGGAGCGATCGGGGTAGTCGGCCGCGTCGATGCCGACCGGGGCCGCGTGGATCGGGCGCGTGGCGCCGAGCCGGCGGTAGCAGTCGGCGTCTTCCTGAGCGACGGGAATGATGGCATCGACGTCGTCGAGGGTGGCGACCTCGTACTGCCGGAGGCGCCTCGCGAGGTGCTGAAGATAGAGCCGGCGCCAGAGATGGTGTTCGCCCCGCGCGAGCCCCTGCCAGATTTCGTGCTCGACGTTGACGGAGCGCAGGACCACGCACGCACGGGTCGTCGCGCGCAGGGCAGGGACGTACGGCACCATGAAGAGGCTCTCGAGGAGGACGACGTCGGGGCGCTCCTCGCGGACGACCTCGATCAGCCGCCGCCTGAACGCTTCGGAGAAGAAGCGGTCGACGTTGTACGAGGTGCCCGTGACGAGGCTCTTCAGCGCCCCTGCGAGGGTGACCGACGTATCCACGTCGACCGCCTCCAGCCGGAGGTCCCTCGCCTCCTCCGGCAGCGACGACGGCTCGACGTGATGCTTGCGGGGGTTGAGGCAGAGCGTCCGCACGTCGGCCCCGGCCCGCCGGAGCGAGAGGGCGAGGACGCGCATCGCCACCCGCCCGCCGTCGTCGGGAGGCCAGGGGACCTTCGGGCAGAGCTGGAGGATCTTCATTCTGCCCCCGCGGAAGCGAAACGGCCCGGCGAGGCACGCCGGGCCGCCGTGTACGGAGAGGTCCGGGCCGTCACCCGTGGATGTTGTGGCCGCCGACCGCCTCGGCGGCCTCGTGGAGCGCCTCGGAGAGCGTCGGGTGGGCGTGGATCGTCCGGACCATCTCCTCGGTCGTGGCTTCGCAGCGCAGGAAGGCCGCCGCCTGGCCGATCAGCTCGGTGGCGTGGGGGCCGACGATGTGGACGCCGAGGACCTCGTCGTACCTGCCGTCGGAGACGATCTTCACGAATCCCTCGTTCGTGTGCTCCATGGCCGACTTCGCGAGGACCTGGAAGCCGAACCTCCCGACCTTCACCTCGAAGCCGCGCTCCTTCGCCCTCGCCTCCGTGAGGCCTATGGAAGCGACCTCGGGGTCGCAGTAGGTGCAGCCCGGGACCTGGTCGCGGTTGATCGGCACCGTGGGGTGCCCCGCGATCGTCTCGGCGGCGACGATGCCCTCGGCCGAGGCGACGTGCGCGAGCCAGATGGTCGGGGTGCAGTCGCCGATGGCGTAGACGCCGGAGACGTTCGTCCGCTGGTAGGCGTCGACCTTGACGTAGCCGCGGTCGGTCACGACGCCCGCGGCCTCGAGACCGACGCCATCGGTAACGGGGCGGCGGCCGACCGCCAGGATGACCCACTCGACGTCCCAGCTCTTCGAGACTCCGTCGGCCGTCTTCGCGGCGACCTTGAGAGTCCCGTCAGGGTTCTCGCCGACGGCCTCGACCGCGGTCCCCGTCCAGCACTCGATGCCGCGCTTCCTAAACGACTTCTCGACCTCTTTCGAGACCTCCTCGTCCTCGACGGGGAGGAGGCGGGGGAGGACCTCGACGAGGATCGTCTTCGCCCCGTAGCGCGAGTAGCACGACGCGAACTCGGAGCCGACGGCGCCGGAGCCGATGACGAGAACCGATTTCGGGACGTGCGTCGACTTCAGGACGTGGTCGGAGTTGAGGATCTTCACCCCGTCCGCTTTCAGGAATGGAAGGTCGCGGGGGGCCGACCCGGTCGCGAGGAGGATGCTCCTCGCCTCGAGGACCCTCTCGCCCTCGGGGCTCGCCACGGCCACCCGGCCGGCGCCGTCGAGCCGGCCGAAGCCGGCGACGACGTCGACCTTGTTCTTCTTCATGAGGTACTCGACCCCGCGGGCCCCTTTGACGACGACCTTGTCGCGGAACTTGCGCACGGCGTCGAAATCGAGCTCGACGCCCGAGACCTTCACCCCGAAGTCGGCGGCGTGCCGGACCTCGTCGAAAAGGGTCGCCGACTTGAGCATCGCCTTGGTGGGGATGCAGCCCCGGTGAAGGCAGGTGCCTCCGAGGCCGACGCCCGGGGCCTTGGCGTCCTTCTCGACGATCGCGGTTCTCAGACCGAGCTGGGCGGCGCGGATGGCGGCGACGTAGCCGCCTGGGCCGGAGCCGATGACGATGACGTCGTACGACGCGGAGGGAATGCTGCTCATGTCACGTATCTCCCGTGTCTCGTGGGCGGCTCGCCGGCGCGGGTGCGTGTCCGGGGCGCTTTCGCGAGCGGCAATTATAGGGTCCGGCCGGGAGTGGCCTGGCCTGCGGCCTGCGCTGCCCGGGCGGGCCCCGAAAACGAGAACGGCGGAGCGCGACTGCGCTCCGCCGCTCCCGCGGATCGGGCAGGAAGCAGGAAATCAGCTCGACGGAGCCCTCGGGGCGCCCCTTCGACCCGCGCGAGGACCGGCGCCGGCGGCGGCCCGGCGCATCTGCCGATGAGCCGAGGTCCAGCCCTCCAGTTTCGCCCGCTGTTCGGCGGTGAGGAGCGCCTCGAGCTTCTGCCGCGACGCGTCCCTTTCGGCACGCATCGCGTTCCGGTGGGCGTCCACGCGAAGGAAGGCTGCCCCGACCGTGGCCGGATCGGGCGTGGCGGCCTTCGTGGCCGTCCGGAGCGCCTCGCGGGCGGTGCGCCCCTCCTGGCGGAGCGTCTCGTACTTCGGCCTTTCGCCCTCCAGGAGCTCCTTCACCTTCGCCTTCTGGTCGTCGGTCAGGTCGAGGCTGGCCAGCGCGGCCCGGATGCCCCGGCCGGGAGCTCCCTCCCGCCCTCCGCGGAATCCCTGTCCCGCGTCGGCGGCGCTCCCGGCAAGGAGCAGGCTCAGGGCCATGGCACCGGTCGCGAGCCTCCTCGTCGTCGTATTCATGGGGTGTCTCCTTTCCTCGCCCGGCCCCGGGGTTTCCCTTCTGGCCGGACACCCACACAGACGGCTCCCGGGATCATTCCGTTTACGCCGGCAAGGCGATTCCTGAAGCTGGCGCAAGATGTGCAAAGGTGGGCGTGAGATCGCCCTCGTGGCAGGGGACCGACCCCTCCCGGGGACGCTAGGAGGATCCGATGCACCGCAACCAGAGATGGACGGCCCTGCTGGCCAGCGTCGTTTTCGCCGCGAGCGCCGCGGCGGCCCCGGCGACGTCACCGGTGAAACGCCTTGGCAAGACCGTGATTCAGCACCAGGACGAGAACGTGAAGGCGGTGCTCTCGTGGCGCTATGCCAGCCAGACGTTCGAGAAGGAGCAGTGGCTCCTCCTCGAGCTCGCGTTCGCGGCAGAGGGCAAGGCGGTCAACCTGGACCGGGAGGACGTGTCGCTCCTCACGCCGGGCGGCGAGCGCCTCGGCCTGCCGGGCCAGAAACGGCTCGCAGAGGGTCTGAAGGACGTTCGCTGGGTCGTCCAGAAGGCCTCGGTAGCCCGCGATCCGCTCACCGGCTACTTCTCCCGGCAGACCCTGGAGCAGCGCCTCCCGTTCTTCGCGATCCCGGGCGAGCAGATCGTCCAGGACGAGATCGGCGGCGGGCCCACGACGCTGACCCGAGGAGACCTCTTCTTCGAGGCGCCGTCGGGCGCCTGGAAAGCGGGGCGCTACACCCTCGTTCTCGAGAACAAGACGATGAAGGTGGAGCTGCCGTTCAACCTCCCCGCGGACGAAGCGAAGAAGGACGCCGACGGCAAGACCGTTCCCTGGTAGTCACTGCCACCGAAAGATTCGGACGGCCACGAGGAACGAGACCGCTCCGGTGATTGCGAGGACGCCCAGCTCGAGGCCGAGGGCCGAGAGCGGGCGTCCTTCCGTCATGACCGCCCGGAGCGCGTCGTTCAGTGCCGTGAGCGGCAGCGCCCGGATGAACGGGTGCACGACGTCGGGGAACCGTTCCCAGGAGAAGAACGTCCCCGACAGGAGCCACATCGGGAGCATGACGACGTTCATCAGGCCGCTGACGCCCTCGACGGTCTTCGTCCTCGAGGAGACGAGGAGTCCGAGACCGGCGAACGAGGCCGCCCCGAGGAGCGAGACGAGCGCGAGCGCGCCGAGAGAGCCACGGACGGCGACCCCGAACGCGAGCCAGCCGAAGCCGACGAGGATCGCCACCTCGAAGACCAGGAAGACGAGGCGGGCGAGCATCTGCGAGAGGAGGTACTCGCTCCGGCGCATCGGGGTCGCCGCGAGCCTCTTGAGGAGCTTCCTCGTCCGTGCGCTGACGATCGAGAAACCGAGCCCCCACATCCCGGTTCCCATCAGGTTGAGCCCGAGGAGGCCCGGGACGAGGAAGTCGATGTACCTCGACCCGGGCTCCGTCGCGCGGGCCTCGCGGGGCAGGAAAGGGTCCTCGCGGCCGGCGGCCCGCTGGAGGGCGTCGTCGACCTCGAGGCGGGCGGCGCGGGCGTCTGGCCGGGTCGGATCGAAACGGTAGACGGTTCCGCCGTCGTCCTCCACGAGCAGGGATATCTTTCCGGTGCGGAGCGCCTCGCGGCCGGCGGGGCCAGGGTAAACGCGCGGCAGGAGCGAAGGGGACCGTCCGAGGGCCGCGGCGGCCGCCGCGGCGCCGGGGCCGTCGGCGACGCCGACGGGGATTCTCTCCGGGGCCTTGCCGCGAAACGCCAGGCCGAGCGCGAGCGCGAGCAGGACCGGGAAGGCGAAGACCCAGAAGAGCGCCTCGGGCTCGCGGAGGAACTCGCGCAGGCGGGCGACGGTCAGCTCGGCGAGGGGCGGAAGGGGCTTACGCATCGCGAAGCTTCCGCCCGGTCTTCGCGACGAAGAGGTCCTCGAGCGTCGCCCGGTGGGTTGCGAGGGAGAGAAGGCGCGCGGAAGACGCGTCGACGGCGGCGAGAAGGGCGGGAACCGTTTCGGCGAGTGTCCTGACGCCGAGGGCCCAGCCGTCACCGGTGGCGTGCACCTCGGAGACTCCCGCCAGCGCCGCGAGCAACTCCTGCGGCAGGCGCGGCTCCGTCGCGAACTCGACGACGTTCGTGGCGTGGAGCTGGGCGATCAGCTCCTCCGGAGTGCCGAGGGCGATCCGCCTGCCGTGGTCGACGATCGCCACCCGGTCGCAGAGCCGCTCGGCTTCGTCCATGTAGTGCGTCGTCAGGAGGACAGTCCCGCCGTCCCGCTTGAAGCGCTCCACCTGCTCCCAGAGGTCGCGGCGGCTCTGCGGGTCCAGGCCGGTCGTCGGCTCGTCGAGAAAGAGGAGCTCGGGCTCGCCCGCGAGAGCGCACGCGACGGCGAGCCGCTGCCTCTGCCCGCCGGAGAGCTTCCCGACCCGGGCGTGGCGCTTCTCGCCGAGGGAGAGGCTGGCGAGGAGCTCTTCGGGGTCGCGACCCTTCCGGTAAAAGGAGCGGAAGAGGAGGAGCGTCTCCTCGACCGTCAGCTTGTCGGCGAGCTGCGTCTCCTGCAGGGAGATGCCCAGCCGCTCGCGGAGGGCGTGCCCGTCGCGGCTCCAGCGGGCCCCGAGCACCTCGACGTCTCCCGCGTCGGCCGAGGTGAGCCCTTCGAGGATCTCGATCGTCGTCGTCTTCCCGGCGCCGTTCGGGCCGAGGAGCCCGAAGCACTCGCCGCGGAAAACCTCCAGGTCGAGTCCGTCGACGGCGACGACGTCCCCGTAGTGCTTGACGAGGCCCTCGCAGCGAATGGCGTGGGGAGGCACGCGACGATGCTACGGCATCGACCTGGAGGGGGCGGAGTTCCTCTCCGCCCGCGTCGAGAGGACGCGGGCGCCGGGATTCGAGGTCGTCAGCGGGCGGAGAGGGGGCCCGGGGGCCTCGGCCTGAGGACCCGCCCGGGGAGGAAGCTCGCGTCGTTCGTGAGGTTGTCGACGCGGATCGCGTGCGCGATCACGGCCCCGCCGTCCAGTACCTCGACGAGAGCGGAGGCGTTCTGCCGCGGGCCGACGCCCATCTCCGCGAAGACGTCGTTCCACTGAACCGCCCCGTGCCGGTCGAGGAGGAGCTCCTGGACGGCGAGGCTCCTGCCGGCGGCGTCGAGAAGCGTCACCCGTGCACGCGTCGGGATGCCGAACGTCTCGAGGAAGCCGAGGTTCGTTCGCGTCTCGTGAGAGGAGGAGAGGAAGGTGAGGGCGATCCTCTCTCCCGCCACCGCCTCGGCGTTCTCGAGGACGCTGATGGCGAGTCCGTAGCTCCTGGCGGACTCTTCGGCGTAGGTGCGGCTCGAAGCGACGAAGCCGGGGACGTCCCCGAGAACGGTGAGCCTCAGCGCGCCGGCGGAGTCTTCGGACAGGCCGAGGACGCTGGAGAGGACGTCCTCGAAGAGGCGTGTCTCCCACGCTCCCAGGCTGAGGACCAGCTGGAAGGGGCCCGCCCCCTTGGAGGGGTAATAGGAAACCCGGACGTTCACGGGAGAGGACCAGGGATTCGCGAGCTTGAGATCGGTGCGGAAGAACGAGCCGAACCGCCCCGGAGAGCGCGCTGCGGCGGGGAGGTAGGCATCCCGGCGGAGGCGTGAGGCCGTCACGAGGAGCCCGTCATTCGAGCCGTTGTCGACCGCCGTCGCCCAGGCCACCACCCGACCCGAGCCCGAGAGGACCCGGACCTCGAAGAGGTCTCCCGAGGTCGGCGCCACGGCCGCGGACTGGTGGATGTCGTTGATCTGCCTGCTCTCGAACGGGAGGAGGTCGAGCGCGATGCGGCCGGTGACCGAGCCGCTTCCGTCGCGGACGAGGAGTTCGACGGACGCCGGGGCGCCCGTGACCTCGACGAAGCCGGCGTTGACTCTGGAGCTTCCCGGGCGAAAGACGGGTACGAGCCAGGCCGGAGAATCGAGCCGGCCGATCGCGCCCTCGGGACCGACGTCGGGAACGAGGAGTCCGTAGGAGCCCCCGCCGGCGGACGTCGTGTCGATGCGGCTGGCCACGACGACGTCGTTCGGGGCCGAGATGTGGACGGGCCCGAACCCCGTCGTGCGGAACGCGTTGCCGACGACGTCGCCGAGCGCTCGCGTGGATCGGGGTGGGAGTGAAAGGCTCACGGTCGATGCGACGTCGCGCGGGCGGCCGGAGGGAAGAAATGAAAGGGTCACGTCGGCGGAAGCCTGCTCGTCCGGATTGAACAGGACGATGTCCGTTGCGAAGAACGAGCCGAAACGGCCGGCGTTTCGGGCGATCGTCGGCAGCAGACGTGCGGGCGCCCCGGAGGGCTCGGCGAGGAGGGGCGCCTCCGGCTCGATGACGAGCGCCCAGCTCGTCAACCGGCTGCCGGCCGGGTCGACGCCATCCTCGAGGCGAAGGGTCCAGACTCCCGACGCCGGGCGGCCCGAGAAGAGGGAGAGGGGCTCCTTGCTTTCGACGGTCCTGCCGATGACCTCGCGAAAGACCGTACCTTCGAGGCCGGGGTCTTCGAGGAGGCGCACGGAGGTCCCGTCGGGACCCGTGAGCGACGCCTTCAAGCTCAGAAGCCGGGGACGCTCGATCGAGAGAGCGACCGCCAGCGAAGAGACCTTGCCGACGAGGGCCGTGATCGTGGCGCGGCAGACCACGGCACCGCCGGCCGTCCCGGACGGCGCGACGCGTTCACACGGTCCGGTGAATGGCGAGGTCGAAACGAACGCGGCGCCGACATCGACCCGGGGCGTGGTCGTCAGGGATCGGCTGCTGGTCACCGGAACCCCCGTGAGCCGGAGGAAATCGGTGGCGAGAGCGGGATCGGGGAACGACGCAACCTGCCTCGAGAGGAGGAGCGAGGCGGCCGCCGCCGGTGCCGCCGCCGACGTTCCGGAGAACGTCGTGCGCCGGCCGCCTCCCGCCGTCGGCGTGACCCACCGGATGCCTGGCGCCAGGAGCGACAGGGCGGGCCCTGCGTTGCTGACGCAGGGAACGACGTCTGGTCCCGTCACGGAGTCGCTGCACTCCGCGGCGCCGTCCCACGCCACCGGCCCCTGTCCTGCGGAATAGACCATCCCCACGCTGACGACGTCGGAGTGGCACGCTGGCCACGAGAGGCTCGCGATCTGACCGGAGTTCCCGGAGGCAGCCACGACGGCGAGACCCTCCGTGCGGGCGCGGGCGAAGAGCCCAGCGGAAACGGGATCCTCGGAGTCGCAGAAGCCGCTTCGAACCCGGTCGTCGGCCAGGCTGATGTTGAGAACCTCGATTCCCAGATCGGCGCGGCGCTCCAGGGCCCAGTCGACGGCCGCGAGAACGTCCGATGCGAGGGCCCCCCGGCAGCCGTCGCGGGCGCCGAAGACCCTGAGCGCGACGATCGAGGCTCCCGGCGCGATTCCCTGGGCGCCCGCCGCAACGCCGGCGACCGAGGTCCCGTGTCCGTCGCAGTCGTAGATGTCGTCGTTTCCGTCCGCGAAGTTCCAGCCCCCCACGATGCGGCCGCCTCCGGAGGCGGTCGCGCCGAAGTCGGGATGGAAGAGGTCGATCCCGGTATCGACGATCGCGATCGCCCGCCCGGCGCCCGTGACACCGGACGCGAGGAGCCGGTCGGCGCCGATCTGGGCCGTACCGACCTGCCCGGCGGGACGGACGACGCGGTCCAGGACGACGGCGGCGGTCCCGCCCTCATGCTCGAGCTGCGCCAGGCCGGCGGGAGTCAGCCAGCCCGAAAGGATGCGTCCGCTCGACAGGGAGCGGACGATCTCGAGACCGGGCGGGGCCGCGAACGGGCTGGAACCGGGCTCGTGGGGCGCGATGAGGACCCGGAGCCGCCCTCCGGCTGTCAATCCCTCCCGGACGCCCTCCGCGACGAACGGCTTCACCGCCGCGGCGTGAACCGGGAATGGGGCCGGGGTCAGGACCGCGGCAGCGAGGAGGGCGCCTGCGGCGCCGAAAGCACGCATCAGAAAGTGTGAAAACTACCACCGCGAGCCGGACGAAGGCGTGAGGGCCGTCATCGGGTGCGCGGAGGGGAGTGCCTCCGGCCGATAGAATCCCACCCGTGATCCCTTATCCGGAGCCGCGCCAGGTCGGGAACGGGGGCGTCGCTGTCTTCGCCGACGCCCACCTCGGTCAGGCGGAAGGGGACGGGGAAGACTTCCTCGCGGCGCTCGACGAGGTCGTGGCCCGGGGTTTCCGGACGATCGTCCTCCTCGGGGACATCTTTCACTACTTCATCGGGAGCGAGAAGCTGGAGACCCCCCTCATCCGGCGGGTCCTCGTGGGCTGGGACGAGCTGGCCCGGCAGGGCCTGGAGCTTCGGTACATCGAAGGCAACCGCGACTTCTTCCTTCGAGGAACGCGCTGGGCGAGGGCCTTTGCCTCGTACGGTGACACGGACGGGCTCCAGGTCGGCGGACGGAGGTACGCCTTCGTCCACGGAGACCGGATCAACACGCGCGACCTTCCGTACCGGTTCTGGCGGCGCGTCTCCAAGAACCCCGGCTCCCGCGCAGCGCTCGGCCTGATCCCGGGGCCGCTCGCCCGCCGGATCGTCCAGAAGACCGAGGCCCGCCTCTACCGGACGAACTTCCGGCACAAGCGGGTGCTGCCTGAGGCGGAACTCCGGCGGGAGGGAGCCAGAGCCCGGGCAGCGGGCTTCGACGAGCTTCTCGTGGGGCACTTCCACGTAGAGAAGCTCTACGAGGGAGACGGCGTGGTCACCCGGATACTCCCCGCCTGGCTCGAGGAGCGGCGACACGCCGAGATCGGCCCCGACGGGGTCTTCCGGCTCGTCGAGGAGGAGAGCGCCTCGCGGGCAGTCCGCCGCCCGGTGCCGGCGTGAGGCTTCCTCGCGGGCGCCTTGGCGGGACCCTCCGCATTCCGGGTTCGAAGAGCGTCACGAACCGGGCCCTCGTGGCGGCCGCGCTCGCCACGGGGCCGAGCGAGATCGTCGGGCCGCTCGACGCGGACGACACCCGCGTCCTGTCGGGCCTGCTCGTCCGGCTGGGGGCGACGATCGTGGCAGGACGGAACTCCTGGGAGGTCGTCGGACCGCTCTCGGGATCCGGCCGGGAGGAAGTGGTCTTCGACGTCGGTCCTGCCGGGACCCCCGGCCGTTTCCTCCTCGCGATTCTGCCGGCCCTCCCGGGCCGCTTCGTACTGGATGGCAGTCCGAGGATGAGGCTGAGGCCGATGGGCCCCCTCGTCGAGGCCCTGCGCGCCCGCGGCGCCCGGATCGAGGCGCTCGGGGCGGAGGGGTTCCTGCCCCTTCGGATCGAAGGTGGGACGCTGACGGGCGGCGAGGTCTCGATCCGCGCCGACGTGTCGTCCCAGTTCGTCTCGGCGCTGCTCCTCGCGTCGCCGCTCGTAGCAGGGGGCCTCTCGGTTCGGACCGAGGGCCGCGCCGCTTCGGGGGCCTACGTCGATCTGACCCGCCGCGTGCTCGAGGCGTTCGCGCCCGATGGCGCGTACCGTCCGGCCCGGTTCGTCGTGCCCGGGGACGACTCGGCGGCCTGCTTTCCGATCGCCGGCGCCCTCCTCTCCGGTGGCCTCGTCCGGCTCGAGGGCCTCGAGCCGGACTCGCTCCAGCCCGACGCGGTCTTCCGCCGATGGGCGGCAGAGGCCGGAGGCGATCTCCGGTGGGAAGGGAGCGGCGAAAGAGCCGTGCTCGTCGTGAAAGGCAGGGGCGCCGGCGCCGTCGAAGCCGTCGCTGCGGACGTCGACTCCGCGCCCGACGCGGCGCTGCCGCTCGCCGCTCTCCAGGCCTTCTCACGCGGGACTTCCCGGCTTCGCGGCGTGTCGAGGCTCCGAGCCAAGGAGTCCGACCGCCTGCATTCAGCCCTCGACCTTCTCGAGCGCTCGGGGGCCACGGCTCGCACCGAGGGCCCCGAGGGCGACCCGGCCCTGCTCATCGACGGCCCCTCGGGCCTGCCCCGCCGTGCCGACTTCGCCGCTTCGGACGACCACCGCGTGGCGATGGCGGCGGCGGTCCTCGCGCTCACGCTTCCGGGAGGGTGCACGCTCGACACGCCCGAGGTCGTCACCAAGTCGTACCCGCGCTTCTGGGATGACTGGGCAGACCTTCTCGCTCCCCGGTGAGAGGAACCCGGCACGACGCACGGTGGCGATCCCACGGCGTGCGAAGATTCCGTCGACCTTCGGAGAGTGAGTGGGAGAAAGAGGGCGGGCAGCGCGGAGGACCGGGCAGCGGTCGGCGTGGGTGATTCCCGGGCCCGACGTGTTCGCCGGCGCGGCGGAAGTCGGGCGACTCCTGCACGTCTCGCTACCCGCCTTCTCGTGGGGCCGCCGGGAGGGCGGGTCGTGGGTGCTCGGACCGGCGCCCCCTCCCCGGCAACTCCCGGCAGATCTTTCGGACGCCGGGCACGCCGGCTTCCTCGTCCGGCTCGCGGGTCTCCTGTCCTTTCTCGGCGTCCACGGTCTCGGCCTCTCCACGGAGGGAGTGAAGGAGCTCGGGACGCGCCCCGGGAGCAGCGACGTCCCCTGGCTCGCCTCTCCGCCCGTCCCTTCCTGGAGAGCGGTTCCGGCGCCGATCGTGCTCGGGGTGACCGCGCTCCGGCTCGCAGGGCGGGAGGTGGCCAGTGGGCGCGTCGGGGAGGCGCGGAGGAGTCTCGAGGAATCGCTCGCCGACGGCCTTCCGGCAAGGTCGGCCGAGGTGGTGGCGGCCGTCCTGCGTTCGACCGACGGCGCGCGCCCGTCCGATGCCCTGCTTCTCGACCTGGCCCGCACGGGCGACACAGGCGAGAGGGTCGCGCTGGACCTGCTGGGTCTCGCCGTCCCGCGCGAGCTCGCCCCCGCGTCCGGGGCGCGGCTCGTCGCCGCTGGCGGCGCCGCCGACTGGCTGGCGAGGGGCGCGGCCCGCCGTGCTCCGGGTGAAACGGCGTTCGCCGAAGCGGGACCGCCGGTTTCCGTGGAAGACGGGACCCCGCTTTCGGAGCTGGCCGAAGGGCTCGGGCCCGATCCACGTGCGGGAGCCCTTCGCGCCCTGGCGCGCGGGGAATCGCCGGCTCCGGAGGTGGGCCCACCCCTCGTGCTCGTCGCGCGGGACCTCGATCGTTGGGACCCGCGTTCACTCCGGGCGTGGGAAGAGCTGCCGCATACCCTGGCCGGCGTCTCCAGGATCGAGACCCGCGCCGAGGCTCCGCCGCCCTGGCAGAGCCTGCCGATCATCGTTCCCCGCCTCGGACGCGAGGAGATCTCGGGGCTCGTCCACCTCCCGTTCGCCTCGGCACCCGCTTTCTCGCGCTTCTGGGAGGAACTGGCCGCGGAGGCGGCGGGCGATCCGGCACGCCTTCTCGGCGCCGCGAGGCAGAGAGCCCGCGCGTTTCTCGCGGCCTCCCCGCGGAGCAATGGTGCGAGACGGCCTGCCGCTCCCGTCGACATCGTCCTTCGTGCGGCGGCGCTTCTCGGAGACGGCTTTTCTCTCGCCGAGGCGGCCGCCGCCAGTGGCGCTTCGCCCGACAGGGCCGCCGACGTCCTGGAGGAAGAGTGCGACGCCGGTACGCTGCAGCGTTCGGCGCGCGGGGCGTATCACTTCACGCGCGACGAGCGGAGGCGGCGGCTCGAATCGGATCTGACGAGGGCGGAGCGGATCTCGTGCCTGGCGCGACTCGAGGCCTCCGGCACGGGGCACCTCCGGCTCCTTCTCGCGCGACTGGCAGCCCGGGGCGCGGCCACCGACATCGAAGAGGCCCGCGTCCGACTCGCCGACGCTGTCGGTTCGGGCCGTGCGGAGGAAGCGACCGCCCTTCTCGCCCGGGCCCCCGGAGCGGCTCCCGACCTCGGGGAGCCGTTTCTCGCCGCGCACGTCCACGCGGCCGCGGGCAGGATGGACGACGCGCGACGGGCAGCCGCCCGCATCGACGCGCGCAAGGCGCTGGATGAGCCGCTCGCCCGTCGCCAGGAAGCGGCACGGCTCCTGGCCCGTCTCGGAGACGGAGACAAGGCGCTCGCGCTCCTGCCGGAGAACGGGGAGGGCGAAGAGCTCCTGGCTCGGGCCGAGATCCTGCTGCTTCTGCGCCGGGAACCGGAGGCTGCGGGGTCCTCGGTTCCTTCGGCCCGGGCGAGGGCCCGCGGGCGGCCCGCTTCCACCTCCTGCGCGCAGAGCTTCACGAGCGGAGGCAGGAACTGGGTGCGGCCGAAGTGGAGCTGAAGGCCGTGGCCGCCGTTCTCGCGGGTTCCGGCGGGGGTCCGGCGCCGGTCGACGCGGGCTTCACCGCGGGGTACCTCGCGCTCGGCCTCGGTCGTCCGCGCGAGGCGAGGGCCTTCTTCCGGGCCGCGCGCGACGGGGCCCGCACGCCCTCCAGAAAGGCGGACGCTCTCTTCGACCTCTCCGTGGCCGCCGCCGAGGACGGAGAGCTGGCGGAGGCCGAGACGTCACTCGAGGAGGCCCTCGTCCTTTTCTCCTCTCTCGGCGAGAGAGATCGCTACCTCACCTCCCTCGGACAGAGGGCCTCCCTGGCCGTCCGGAGAAGCGACGCGCAGGGCGCGCAGCGCGACCTGAAGACCGTCCTCGCGCACGACCGGGTGCCGGGACGGTCCTTCCAGCTCCTCTTTTCGATTCCCACCCGGCAGCGCCTCGCACTCGCCGACGGCGACGATGCGGACGGGGCCGAGGCCTTCGCGGAGGCCGTCTCGCGGCTCGAGGAATGTGCCGGGCATCCCGCGTTCCGGGAGATCCTCGTTCTCGAAGGGGCCCGGCTCCTCGCGAGTGGCTCGGCCGTCGAGGCGCTCGTTCGCCTCGAGGAGGCCGAGCCCTGGCCGGACGCCCGCAGCGGCGTCGAGCCGCTTCGCGCCCGGCTCGTGGCGTCGGCCCGGCGCGACCTGCACCGGACCGTTCCGGATGCGCCGGCGCTCGACGCGCCGGAACGGACGCTCCTCGAGGCCGAGGACCGCCTCGAGAAGGGCCTCATGCCACAACCCGGGGCACGCCAGGCGCTCGCCGGGCTTCCTCGACCGGCCGGGCGGTCCGCTCGAGGTCGCCACGCGCCTCCTCGAGTGGCGCGGCCGGTTTCCCGGCTTCTTCGCGCGTCAGGATTCCGCTCCTCTCAGGCATCTCGGCCTGCGCGCCGCGCGGCGTGCCGGGCTGGAGGGTGCCGTCGCGCGATTCCAGGAGCCGTCCGCGTCCGCCCGAACCGAAGCGGCCGTCACCGTGCCGGCGCCGACCTCCCTCGTGGCCGAGGACGTCGCGACGCGCGAGGTCTTCGACACGGTGAGGCGCGTGGCGTCCCACCGGATCTCCGTCCTCGTCCTCGGCGAGAGCGGCACCGGCAAGGAGCTCGTGGCGCGGGAGGTCCACCGCGCATCGGGAAGGACCGGCCCGTTCGTCGCAGTGAACGTCGCGGCTCTTCCCGATACCCTCGCCGAAGCGGAGCTGTTCGGTGCGGCGCGGGGAGCCTTCACCGGCGCCGACCGGGACCGCCAGGGGGTGTTCGAGGCCTCGTCCGGCGGAACGCTGTTCCTGGACGAGATCGGTGACCTCTCGCCCCAGGTCCAGGCCAAGCTCCTGCGTGTCCTGCAGGAGTGCGAGGTCCGGCGCCTGGGCGAAACGCGGACGCGGGCGGTCGACCTGCACCTCGTCGCCGCCACCCATCGCGACCTCGCCCGGCTCGTCGGGGAAGGCCGCTTCCGGGGCGACCTCCTCTACCGGATCGCCGGAATCACGGTCACCCTCTCGCCGCTGCGGGAAAGGCCGAGGGACCTGCGTGTCCTTCTCGACCGGGCGCTCGCCGGAACTTCGGTCGCGCCCGAGGCCAGGGCGGCGCTTCTCTCATGGAGCTGGCCCGGGAACGTCCGCGAGCTCATCTCGGCGGTCGAGCTGGCGAAGGCCATGGCCGGACCGGGATGCCGCGTGGAACGTCAACACCTTCCCGAGCCGCTGCGCGTCCCGGCGGCAGCACCGGCGGAGGGGAGAGGCCGGTACAGAGCGGCGGTGGACGAGGCGAAGAGGAGGGTGATCCTCGAGACGCTCGCGGAGGCAGCGGGGAACCGGACACGGGCAGCCGCCCTTCTGGGCCTCTCCCGCCAATCGCTCCTCTACGAGATGAAGCGTCTTTCGATCAACGACTAGACTCCAGCGCCCCGATGCGTCTCCTTCCGCTCCTGTCCCCGCGTGCCGGCGCCACCGCCCTCCCCCTTCACGGGGCGGCGCGCGGCGCGGCGAGCACCCCGACGGGACGGCTCGGACGTCGCGCGGCGGTCGCGCTCGCCCTCCTCGCGTTCCTGCCCTTCCTGAACGGCCTTCGGGCCGATTTCACGTTCGACGACAAGGCCATCGTGCGCGACAACCCGCGCATCTCGTCTCCCGGCCGCGCGGGGGAGATCTTCACGTCGCACTACTTCGGCGGGCCGCTGTCCACCGCGAAGAACTTCCGGCCGGTGGTCCTTCTCACCTATGCCGTCCAGCGGTGGACGACGGGGAAGGACCCGCTGCCGTTCCACGTCGTGAACGTCGTGCTGCACGTCGCGACGACGCTCCTGTTCGCCGCGTGGGTCCTCGCGCTCGGCATGCCCCGTGCGCCCTCGCTGGCGGCGGCGGCTCTCTTCGCCGTCGTGCCGATCCACGTCGAGGCGGTGACGGGAATCGTCGGACGGGCCGAGCTGCTGGTGGCGTCGCTCACCTTCCTCGCGGCGCTCCTTTTCCGGCGCGCGACCGACGGGTCGCGCCTCCTCCCATGGCCGTACGCGGGGGCGCTCGTCGCGTTCCTCCTCGCCGTCTTCACGAAGGAGAACGCCGTCGTCCTTCCCGGCGTCGTCGTCCTCGGAGAGCTCCTGCGGCGCGACGCGGGCGAGCCGCTCGTCGCGCGGGTCAGGAGGAAGGCCCTGGCGACGTGCGGCCTTCTGGTTCCCCTGGCGGCGTTCGCGGCCGTCCGGCTCTTCGCGATGGGAGGGCTCGTCTCGAAGAAGGAGGCCTTCTTCGAGCTCGACAACCCGCTCGCGCCATTGCCGCACCTCATCCGGGCGGCGAACGGCCTCTGGATCCTCCTGCGGTACGTCGCGAAGACGTTCGTCCCTCTCGGGCTCTCGGGGGACCACTCGGCCCACGCCCTCGACCTCGTCGCGTCCCTTTCCGACCCGCGCGCGGGCGCCGGTCTCGCCTTCGTACTCGGCCTCGCGGCTTTGGGCCTGGCGACGCTTCGCCGGCAGCCTCTCGTGTCCCTCGGAATCGCGTTCTTCCTCGGGACGATCCTCCCGACGTCGAACGTCTTCTTTCCCATCGGGACGATCTTTGCCGATCGACTCGCCTACCTTCCGTCCGCGGGCCTTCTCGCGGCGGCGGCGGGGCTCGCCGCGGCGTTCCCGTCGATCTCGGACGGTTTCCGCGCAGCGGTGCTCGGAGTGGTGCTCGTGACCTACGCGGGTGCCACGGTCGAGAGGAACGAGGTCTTTCGAAACGACGAACGGCTCTTCGAAGAGATGGTCGAGAAGGTCCCCCGCTCGGCGCGCGCCCACTACAACGTCGCATACCTGGCGTGGGGCCGGGGCGAGACGGTCTCCGCTCGCGCGAGCCTCGAGAAAGCGGCCGGGCTCTTCCCGCGCTACTACGACGCCTTCGCGCTTCTCGGTCGCGTGGCCCGCAAGGAGGGCCGGTGGGACGACGCCCGCGCCGCGTACGAGAGGACGCTCGCGATCAAGCCGGACTACGAGATCGGGTGGCAGGGACTCGCGAAGGCCGAAGAGGAGTCGGGGCGGCTCGAGGAGGCGGAGCGGGCCTGCGTCGATGGGCTTCGGCGCCAGCCGGAATCCGGGCCGCTCCTCTTTCAGCGCGCGGCACTGCTCCACGTTCGCGGCCGGTTCGAAGACGCCCTCGCGGCCTGGCGGCAGGCTCTGGGGGCCGACGACGGGAACGTCCGCGCGCGCCTCGGCCTGGCACGGACCCTGTCAGCCCTCGGGCGAGAGAGGGCGGCGCTGTCCGAGGTGCGCCGCGTGCTTGCGGCCGCCCCCGGCTGGCTCGAGGCCCGATTCTTCCTCGCGGAGCGCTACGAAGCCCGGGGAAACGTCGTCGCCGCCGCCGCCGAGCTCGGCCGCGCCACGCGCGCGGCCCCCCGCAACCCGGACCCCGCGGGGCGGCTCCTCGAGCTCGCCGTCCGAGCACCCCTGGCGCGAGGCAACGCGTTCACGGCGCTGTCCGGGATAGAGCGGTCGTTCGGCCGTCCCGCCAGGAACCTCGCTCTGAGGAAGCGGATCGAGGCGTTTCGAGCAATGGAAGCGCCGTCCTCCGTCGGGGGCCCCTGAAGCGGCCGCTCGCCGGGGATGCGCCCTCGTGATCGGGCCACCCGGTCGGTCGACGGGGCAAAGGGAACACCGCGAAGCGATTCGCGTCCGGCGCCTGCCGGCGACGTCAGTCCGCGAAGTCGGGAGGGATCAGCGCTACGCGGGCGCGTCGGCTCCGCAGGATCCTCACGAGGGCGAGGTACGTCAGCGCCCCGAAGAAAATCGACAGGGTGAACATGCCGATCGCCCACTGGAGCCCGATCGTCCTCATCGCGGGCGCGGCCTGCGCCCACGAGGCGGGCCGCAGCAGGTCGCCCCACGGCATGATCGTGACGGCCTCCTGCCGCGCGCGGACGACGAGGCGGCCGAGCGGCAGGGCGACCGCGCTGACCGGACCCAGGGTCAGCGGATTGACGACGAGCGTTCCGAGGAAGACGTCGAGCTTGTTGAGCTTCAGGAGGATCGCGACGAGGACGGCGATGATCCAGTGGAAGCCCAGGAGCGGCGTGAAGGCGATGGCGACCCCGATCGCGAAGGACGCGGCGACGCGTTCCGGCTCGTCGTGCCGGCCGAGCATCTCGAGGAACTGTGACTTGAATCGCCCGAACCAGCCGGTCCCGGACGGCAGGGGCGCGGCCGGATGTCTCGTTTCCCCCGGCTCGCGGGCCGGATCGTCGCGACCGTGCGGGTCAGGGCCCCGAAACGTCACCCGGCGTTCCTGGCGAAGTGGTCGAAGCCCCGGTCCGGCAGCGGGGAAGGGCGGCCGGCCGCCACGAGGAGGACTCTCGACGTGGCGTCCAGGCGGCCGATCCGTCGCACCGCGAAGCGGGCCGCGACCCTCGCCATCGCACCGACCCGCCGGGGCGGGACCGCGAAGAGGAGGCCGTAGTCCTCGCCCCCGTACAGTGCCAGCTCGAGAGGGTCGGACGGCAGTCCGGGCAGCGTCGCGAGGCCGGAGTCGACCGGAAGCACTTCCCGTTCGACGGAGGCCCCGGTCCCCGACGCCCTGCAGAGGCGGTGGAGGTCCCGGGCGAGGCCGTCGGAGAGGTCGATGGCCGCCGAAGCGATCTCTCCTTCCGCGAGCATCCGGCCGAGGTCGACCATCGGGCGAGGGTCGAGGAGGTGCCGGAGGAGGCGCGCGATCTCGTCGCGCCGCGCCGGCGACACCCGGCGCCCGCGCGGAGCGGTCACCTTTCCTTCGCGATCGCGGCGATACCCGCGCAGGACGAGCGAGAGGCCCGCGGCGGCGGCGCCCAGCGTGCCGGAGACCCAGAGCTCGTCGCCCGGGTTGCCGCCGGCCCGGCGCAACGGCCCCGATGGGGGGACGCGCCCGAGCGCGGTGACCGAGACGAAACGCTCGAGGGATGCCGAGAGGTCTCCGCCGACGATGGCGACGGCCTGCTCGCGGGCGGCCGCCCGGAACCCGTCGAGGAATCCGTCGAGCCAGGCCACCGGGGTCTGGCGCGGGAGACCGAGCGTCAGGAGCGCGTGGAGCGGAGCCGCTCCCATCGCGGCCAGGTCGGACAGGTTGACGTTCAGCGCCTTGCGTCCGACCAGATACGGGTCCGTGCCGGAGGTGAAGTCCTCACCCTCGACGAGAGCGTCCGTGCAGACGGCGAGGGATGCGGGCGCCGCGAGAACGGCGGCGTCGTCGCCGACGCCCACCTTCACGTCCCGGCGGCGCGTCGCGAAGAGGCTCTCGAAGCGGCGGAGGAGGTCGTTCTCGGACGGGAGCGTTCTCATGCCGGTTTCCTCCGCGGAGGGTTCTCCGGGCGGGTGCGGAGGCCCGCACCTTCCGGGGCTTCACGAGTGCCGCCTCGAGAACCTGTTCGGCGCGATCGACGAAGACGAACCGCAGGTCGCGGCGAAGGTCTTCCGGGATGTCGGCGAGGTCCCGTTCGTTGCGGGAGGGGAGGACGATCGTCGAGATGCCGGCCCGGCGGGCGGCGAGCGCCTTTTCCTTGAGGCCGCCGATCGGGAGCACCTCTCCCCGCAGCGTGATCTCTCCCGTCATCGCGACGTCGCGCCGCACCGGCATCCCGGTGAACGCGGAGACCATCGCCGTGAGCATCGTGACGCCGGCGGACGGGCCGTCTTTCGGGATCGCGCCTTCCGGGACGTGGACGTGCACGTCGTGGGTTTCGAAGAAGCCCGAAGAGAGGCCCAGCTCCTTCGCCCGCGACCGCAGCAGCGTCAGCGCCGCCTGGGCCGACTCCTTCATGACGTCGCCGAGCTGGCCCGTGAGCTGCAGCCGTCCCTTTCCCTTCAGGGCGCGGGCCTCGACGATCAGGACGTCGCCGCCGACCGCGGTCCAGGCGAGGCCGGTCGCCGCGCCGACCTCGTTGCGGGAGAGGGCCTCGTCGCTGCGGAACTTCGGGACGCCCAGAAGCGCGCGCACGAGGGCCGGCGTCATCTTCACCGCCCGGGCGTCGCCCGACGCGATCCTCACGGCCACCTTCCGGCAGCAGCTCCCGATCTCCCTCTCGAGGTTCCGGAGGCCCGCCTCCCGGGTGTATTCCTCGATCACGGTCCGGAGGGCGTCCTCGGGAAACGCGAGCCCCTTCGCCGTGAGGCCGTTCTCCTTGAGCTGCTTCGGGACCAGGTGCCGCCTGGCGATCGCGAGCTTCTCCTCGAGCGTGTACCCCGAGAGCCGGATGACCTCCATCCGGTCGAGGAACGCCGGCTGGATCGTGTCGAGAACGTTCGCCGTTGTTATGAAGAGGACCTTCGAGAGGTCGTAAGGGACGCCGAGGTAATGGTCGCGGAAGGTGCGGTTCTGCTCGGGGTCGAGGACCTCGAGGAGGGCCGACGACGGGTCACCGCGGAAGTCGGCGCCGATCTTGTCGACCTCGTCGAGGATGAAGACGGGGTTCGAGGTGGCGGCCTGGTTGATCCCCTGGACGATCCGGCCTGGGAGCGCTCCGACGTACGTCCGCCGGTGTCCGCGGATCTCGGCTTCGTCGCGGACGCCGCCGAGCGACATCTGGATGAACTTCCGGTCCAGGGAGCGTGCGATCGACTTCCCGAGGGACGTCTTTCCAACGCCGGGAGGACCCACGAAGCAGAGGATCGGTCCCTTGCTCTCGGGCGCGAGCTTGCGCACGGCGAGGAACTCGAGGATCCGCTCCTTGGGCTTCTCGAGGCCGAAGTGGTCCTCGTCGAGGATGGCCCGCGCGCGGGCGAGCTCGAGGTTGTCCTGCGAGGAGACGCCCCAGGGAAGGCCGGTGATCCAGTCCAGGAACGTCCGGATCATCGCCGTCTCGGCCGAGTCGGGGTTGCTGCGCTCGAGACGCTTGAGCTGCTTGTCGACCTCTTCCTGCGCCTCGGCCGGGAGCGACTTGCCTTCGAGCTTCTTGCGGTACTGCTCGACCTCCTCGGCCACGTCGTCGGTGACCCCGAGCTCCTGCTGGATCGCCTTCAGCTGCTGCCTGAGGAAGTACTCGCGCTGGCTCTTGTCGATCTCGCCACGCGCCATCCCCGAGATCTCCTGCTGGACGGTCAGGACGCGGATCTCGCGCCGCAGGATCTCGAGGACCGCCTTCAGCCTCTCGACGCCAGGGAGGGTCTCGAGGATCTTCTGCGCCTCGTCGAGCTTCAGGTCGAGGTTCGAGGCGGCGAGGTCGGCGAGGCGGGCGGGGTCGTCGAGGCCCGCGGCGACGAGCATGACCTCGGGCGAGATCGTCTTGCCCAGGCCCACGGCCTTCTCGAGGCCCTCCTTCACGGCGCGCAGGAGCGCCTCGACCTCTTCCGATGCGGAGTGAGCGGCTTCGGGCTCGGGGATCCTCACCGCCTTGGCCCGGAGCGACGGGCTCTCCTGGACGTATCCGTCGACCCGGACCCGCGAGAGTCCCTGAACGAGGAGGCGGATCCGGCCGTCGGGGAGCTTGAGCATCCGCATCACGGCGGCCGCCGTCCCCGTCTCGTAGAGGTCGGCCGGGCCGGGGTCCTCGACGGAGGGGTCCTTCTGGGCGAGGAGGAGGAGGATCCGCTGTTCGGCGAGGGCCGCGTCGACGGCGGCGATCGACTTCTCCCGCGAGACGGACAGGGGGACGATGACGTAGGGAAAGAGGACGACGTCCTTCAGCGGGAGGACCGGGAGAAGGTCCGGGATCTGGACGGCGTCGGCGTTCGCGGTTTCCTCCGGCATCCCGTTCACTTCTTCTCGACGCTCCGGGCCGGGCGGATCGGGATCGTCCGATGCCGCGACGCCGGGCGGCGGGGGATCTCGAGCGTCAGGAGGCCGTCTGCGTACGAGGCAGCGGCCCCGTCGGGATCGAGCTCGTCCGGCAGCTCCACGAGGCGCTCGAAGGGGCCGGCGGCGCGCTCCACGCAGAGGAACGTGCCGTGCGTGCGCTCGGTCGGTCGCCGCTCGCCGCGAACGGCGACGACGCGCCCCGCGACGTCGACGCGGACGCTGGCGGGGTCGGTCCCCGGGATCTCGAAGACGAGGCGCCAGCCGTGAGCGTGCTCGACGACGTCGACGGGGGGAAGGTGGGGAGGAGGAGCCCCGGGGTCACCCGCTCCGGAGCTGAAAGCCCACCGGACCTGGGGGCGTCCTTTCGTCATCGGCTCCTCCGTGAAGCGTCGCGCGCGTCCGAGAGCAGGGTCTCGACCTCCTCCACGAAGTCGCCCGCGTCCTCGAAGCGCCTGTAGACGGAGGCGAACCTCACGAAGGCGACCTGGTCCACCTCCCTGAGGCGGTCCATGAGGTGGGCCCCGATCTCCCCGGTCTTCAGCTCGCGCGGCTCGCGGGTCGGGAAGAGGCCTTCCACCTCGTCGCAGAGCGCCTCGAGACGGGACGGCTCCACCGGTCGCTTCTCGCAGGCCCTGCGGAGGCCCCTGAGGATCTTCGCGCGGTCGAACTCCTCGCGCCGTCCGTCGCTCTTCACGACGACGAGCGGCGCCTCCTCGACCCGTTCGTAGGACGTGAAGCGCCTCTGGCAGGCGAGGCACTCGCGGCGCCTGCGAATGACCTCACCCTCCCGGCTCTCGCGGGAATCGACCACCTTGTCGGCGACGCCGTCGCAGAAGGGGCACTTCACGTGGAGAGACTACTCCCGCCCGTGCCGGTCCCGGCAGGCCCGGCGGCGAGCCGCCGGAACGTCAGACCGCTGGCGGCGAGGAACGCGACGCCCGCGATCGTGACCGGAACGAAGGCGATGGCGTGCGTCACGAGCGCCGTGGCGGCCGCGGGCGCGGCCGCCACGGCGTAGAAGCCCGCCAGGGAGTAGGCGACGGCCGCGTGGTAGCCGCCGACACCTCCGGGGGTCGGGACGGCGAGGCCGAGGACGGCCCACGTCAGGACGAAGAAGAACACCGGGAATGGCAGCACCACTTCGAACGCTCGCGCCACCGCGTAGAACTGGAGGACGTTCAGGAGCCACATCACGAGCGTGGAGGAGCTCATGACGGCCACGTCGCTGCCCGTGCGGATCGACGCGAGTCCACCCAGGAACGAGCGCAGGAGCGCGACGACCCGGGTCGCGATCCGGGCCGGGAGCCGACGCTCGAGCGGACCGAGGAACCCGTCGGCCAGGTGCGGCCTGGCCGCGAGGAGGCCGAGACCGGCGAAGACGACGAGGGTTGCCGTGCCGAGGAGAAACGCGGAGCGGCGCAGGAGCTCGAGCCGACCGTGGGCTTCGGCCGGAAGGTCGGCCGGCTCCCAGCCGCCGATGGCATAGACGACGAACAGGAAGACGACCGCGACGAGATCGATGAGACGCTCCACGGCGATCGAGGCGAGCGCGGGCGCAAAGGGAAGGCCGGTCCGCCGGGAGAGGACCGCCGGCCGGACGATCTCTCCGGCCCTGGCCGGAAGGAGGACGGACGCCGCGAATCCGATGCACGTGGCCGAGAGGGCCTCGCGCTGGGGGACGTGCTGGACGTGGTGGAGAAGCCGCGTCCACCGCCACGAACGGAAGGGGAAGTTGAACAAGGTGATCGCCAGGGCGAGGGCCAGCCAGCCCGGGTGGGCGGCCGACAGAGTCTTCGCCAGCTCCGCGAGATCGAGGTTGCGGAAGAAGAGCCAGAGCAGAAGAGCCGCCAGCCCCAGGGAGACGGCGATCCGGAGCGCGTTCGCGGCGGTCTTCGACACGGGCGAATGGTAATGCACGGGTTTCCCGGGGTCCCGTCGTATAACGAAGACCGGTGACGGACCCGCTTCGCATCTACCACGACCCGCTCGTCCTGCGGCACGGGACCGGGGCGTTTCATCCAGAGGGGCCAGAGCGGGTCGTCTCGGTCGTGAAGGCGCTCGAGACCGGCGGGTTCGGGATGCGGCGGCCCCCGTCTCCCGAGCGAACGTGGAGCTCCCTGTCGCTCGTCCACGACCCCGCGTACGTCGAGCGGGTCCGCGAGGCTGCTTCTCGCGGCCCGGAAGAGCTCGGCCGGCCCTTCACGCTGTTCGATTCCCCGGACAACCCGATGTCCCGCTCGACGTACGACGTTTCCGAGCGGACCGTCGGGCTCCTGCTCGCAGCCGTCGACGACGTGATGACGGGGGCGACCCGGCGCGGCTTCGTCGTGACGCGGCCGCCCGGACATCACGCCCGGGCGGCGGAGGCGATGGGCTTCTGTTTCTTCAACGCCGTCGCCGTGGCGGCGCGGGACGCCCAGCGGCGCCACGGTGCCGACAGGGTCCTGGTGGCCGACTTCGACGTCCACCACGGAAACGGGACTCAGGAGACGTTCTGGGAGGACGGCAGCGTCGCGTACCTCTCGGTTCACCGGTATCCCTTCTATCCGGGGACCGGGAGCAGGGACGAGACGGGATCCGGCCCGGGGCTCGGCCTGACGGCGAACGTCCCGGTCGGCGCCGGTGCCGGCGACGACGCGTACGCGGGTGGGTTTGAGGCGTCTCTGGACGCCCTGCTCAGGCGCTTTCGGCCCGACCTCGTTCTCGTCAGCGCCGGTTTCGACGCCCACCGCTCCGATCCCCTCGGCGGCATGAGGCTGTCCGGGAAGGGGTTCGCCCGGATGACGAAGGCTCTCGTCGCAGCGGCCGACACCTTCGCTTCCGGCCGCCTCGTTTCGGTTCTCGAGGGGGGCTACGACCCGGCGGGGACGGCCGAGGGGGCGCTCGCTCACGCCCGGGCCGCCGGAGAATCCCGCGAACCCCCGCATTGACAGGGCTTTGGGCCGCTCCTAGAATCGCTGCAAACGAACGCACGTTCTCAAGGTTCCCGGTCTGTTCCGCGAGGTGGCCGGAAGCCGTGAACCTGAGACCTCGTGGGCCTGGGGAGGAAGACTGATGAAGCTCAACGCTCTGGTCCTTCCGGTGATGGCGGCGGTCCTCCTGACGGTCGGAGCACCCGCGTTCGCGGACTGCCCGACCGAGGGGTGTCCCGGACAGACCGTGGGGACGATCGAGGTCCCGGCGGAAGGGGCGCTCGTCTCGGGCTACGTTCGCGTGGCCGGGTTCGCGTTGAACGGGAACCTCGTCTCGAACATCGACCTCTACGTCGATGGAACAGACGAGGCGAACCGCGTGACGCCGGCCGGCGGCGCCAACGTCAACCTGCCGCGGCCCGACGTCATGCAGGCCTTTCCGCAGTATGCGGGGACGCCCGGCGCGGCCCCCGGCTTCGAGATGTCGTTCCGCGCGGCGAACTACTCGAACGGGTCGCACAAGCTCTACGTCCGGATCACCGACGTCACGGGCTGCTGCTACTTCCTCGCGCCGCGCACGATCCGGATCGACAACGCGAAGAACCAGCCGCCGTTCGGCGTCCTCGACGTCCCGATTCCGGACTCGTCCGTCCACGCCAACGGGGTCCTCGCGGTGGCCGGCTGGGCGCTCGACGACCGGCGCGTGGAGCACGTCGACGTCTTCATCGACGGACTCCTCGAGCGCGAGGCCGTCATTGGCGTGAACCGTCCCGACGTCGCCGCGTACTACCCGAACGTGCCCGATGCCACCAGCTCGGGGTTCGTCATCTTCATCGACTCGACGCGGCTGACGAACGGCGTGCACACGCTGACCGTCAAGGCGACCGACGACCAGGGGCAGCAGGGGCTCCTGGCCACCCGCCGCTTCCAGGTCTTCAACAACGCGCCCAACCTCCCGCCGTTCGGCGAGGTGGAGTACCCGCTCCTGCAGGCGACGTGGTTCGGCAACTGCCTGCGGCTCCCCGGCGGGCCTTCGGGCGGCGAGATCCGGGACACCCGGTACATCATGACCGTCACCGGGTGGGCCCTCGACACATCGATCTATGCCGAGCGCGGCGGCGTCTCGCACGTCTTCCTCGAGCTGGACGGGGCGGTCCTCAAGGACACCCGCGGCGCGTTCGGAACGCTCGGCTGCCGGCGCGAGTTCAACCTGAACAACGCGCTCGTCGACTGCTACGGCTTCTACCGGCCCGACCTGAACGTCCTCTACCCCGGCTTCACGCAGTCGGCGAACGCCGGGTTCTTCTTCGCCGTCGACGTGGGATACCTCCTGACCGACATGGGGATCAAGGAGGGGAACCACATGCTCCAGATCAAGGCTGCCGACAAGGAGGACAACGTCACCCTCCTCAAGGAGCTGCCGGTCAACCTCGAGTGTGCGACGCAGAATCTCGACCCCCCGCCGCTCGGCTACGTGGACGACCCGTCGAACTACGAGTTCATCGGCGGCATCTTCCCGGTCTTCGGCTGGGCGCTCGACCTGGACGGCGTCATCCGCGTCCGTGTCCTGATCGACGGGGTCGCGCAGGTCGACGCCGTCACGGGGCGCGACTACGCCGAGTACGGGCTCCCGAGCCCCGACGTCTCCGCGATCTACCCGAACTACCCGCAGAGGGGAAACTCCCGCTGGCGCTTCTACCTCGACACGACGAAGATCGCCAACTCGGAGCACGACCTCCTCGTCGAGGTCATCGACGGGCGGGGGAACTACCGCTCGGCCGGTACCCGCCGCTTCATCGTCAACAACAACACCCTCGTGCGCTGAAGCTCAGTTTTCCTCCGACACCTTCCGGCCCCGCCGTCGCGCGGGGCCTTTTCCTTTTCCGGCACCGGGCAGAAGCGGCGGGGCACCGGCCGGGGAAACGGCCGCAGGCAGAGCGAAGGCCCTGTCGAAGAAAGCGCGGACCGGCTCGCGCGGCGCTGTGCAGGCGAGCTCCGCGGGGCTCTCGTCGTACCAGTGGGACGGCAGGAACTTCCTGTAAGGGTTCTGCAGGAAACGGCGGCAGACGAGAGCGATGACGCCGACGTCGGTCTCCGACCGGATCACACGACCTGCGCTCTGGACCACCCTCGTCATTCCCGGGATGACGTAGGCGTACTCGAAGCCGCGGCCGTAGCGCTCCTCGAAGTAGAGGCGCATGCGTTCCTGCTCGAAGCGGACCTGCGGGAGAGCGGGGGAGACGACGACGACTCCGTGGAGCATCTCGCCGGGGTAGTCGACCCCCTCGGCGAACGGACCGCCGGAGACGGCGAGCAGGAGGATCCGCGACTTGTCTTCCCGTAGCGCGTCGAGAACGGCGTTCCTCTCCAGCTCGGTGGAACGGTCCGACGGGCGCAGGACGCGGTGCCCCGGCAGGGGCGGCAGGAGAGCTCTGGCGTCGTCGACGAAGCGATACGAAGGGAAGAGTGCGAGGACGTTCCCGGGACAGGCGTCGGCGATCTCCGCGACGACGCGGGCGATCTCTGGCATCGCGGCCGCCCGCCCTTTCCAGGTCGTGTCGACGTGTGGCGCGACGACGACGACGCGGTTCTCGCGTGGAAACGGAGAGGGGAGCAGGAGGACGGAGGTCCGGTCGTGGTCGAAGCCGAGGAGGTCGCGGTAGAACTCGGGAGGGCTCAGCGTCGCCGACATGCCGACCGTCGCGAAGGCGGCGTCGAACGTCTCGGCGAGGAGGCGCGACGGGTCCTTGCAGAGAATCGAGAGGCGTGCTCCGCCGGGCCCGCGGGAGGCGATGAGGTCGAACGCCTCGGCGAGGCGGCCCGCCGGCGCGGCCCGCCGGGCCACGTCGTGGAACCCCGCGAAAAGGAAGTAGAGGCCGAGGACCGGGTCGTCGGGGACGCGGTCGGCCCCGTTCCTCAGGTCGGCGAGATGGCGGACGAGGAGAGACTCCATCGAGAGACGCACGTCGTCGAGCCGGTCGAGGTCGAGCGGGACGAGCTCGGTGGCCGGGTTCCACGGGTCGCTCGAGGGCCCGAGCGCCGAAGCGGCTTCGTGGACGAGGGCGAGGACCTCCGCTGCCGCCTCCTGCGCCGCCGCCGCGGTCCTGGGGTTCGTCGTGCCGATGACCTCGGAGAGGCGCCGCACCTCGGTCTCGGAGAGCTCCGGAGACCAGATGGCCCGGCCGCGGTCGACGAGGTTGTGGACTTCGTCGACGAGCAGGAGCGCCCCCTCGAGCGAGGCCGGATCGCGCAGTCCCGACAGTGCGACGACGGGGTCGAACGCGTAGTTGTAGTCACCGAGGACGACGTCGGCCCGCTCCGCCAGCTCGAGCGAGACCTCGAACGGACAGACTTCCTCGGCCCGCGATTCCTCGAAGATGAAGTCGGGCTCGAGGTGGGGCGTGACGGCGAGAAGCCGGTCGAGGAGGCCGGAGGCGTCGAGCTTGGCGGCGTAATCCCTCGCGTACGCGCAGTGGTCCTCGTGGCAGAGGACGACGCCGTTGGCGCACATCCTCTCCTTGGCGCGCAGGCGGACCGAGCGGGCCGAGGACGAGGCGATCGCCTCCAGAGTCTTGCGGAAGATCTCCTGCTGGGTCGTCTTCGACGTCAGGACGTAGAGCTTGCGGCCCTGCCTCAGCGCCTCCACGAGCATCGGCAGGAGGGCTGCCGCGGTCTTTCCGATGCCCGTCGGCGCTTCGACGAGGAGCTGCTCGCCGGAGCGCACCGCCCGGGCCACGGCCGCCATCATCTCGCGCTGCCCGGGGCGGAAACGGCCGAACGGAAAGACGAGGTCGTCGGCCTCGGCCGCCTTGGCCTCGGCGAGCGCGAGCTCTCCGAAGAACGCCGCGAGGGCGCCCCGGACCCTTTCGACGAGGTCCGCCTCGACCTCGCCCTGGTCCAGCGGGACCGGAACGAGACTCGTGTCGCCCGTCTCGATGTCGGCGAGGACGAGGCGCCCTCGGACGGGGCGGCCCTCCGTTCTCGAGACGGCGAGGAGGTACCACTGGAGCTGCCTGGCGAAGCGGTCCAGGCGCGGCGACCCGAGCAGGCGCGGCAGCTCCTCGGCGAAGTGGACCGACTTCACCTCGTCCACGACGGTCGTTCCGTCCTCGTCCTCGAAGCGGCCGTCGAGACGTCCCTCCAGGATCGCCGTGAAGCCGTCGACGGGGAACGTGAGGCGGACGGCTTTCTCCACCGCGTAGCCGGGAATCGTGGCGAGCGCGTCCGAGAGGACGCGGCGGTGAACCGCCTGGCCGATCCAGCGCCGCTCCATCGCATCGCCCCGGCCGTCCCCGATGCGGCGGGCGGTGGGGGCGAGGAGCGCGCCCGGAGAGAGCGTCACGGTCCTGGAGGCGAGGTCGACCCGGATCGGCACGCTGCATTCTACGGACGGCGTCGCCTACAATCAGACCCGGTGACGACGAGAGAGCGTAAACGCAGTCGCTCGTGGGGCGCGGTCTGGGTGGTGGCCGTGCTGGCGTTCTCGGGCGGTCCCGCCGAGTCCGCCTCCAGCAGGAAGGCGACGGCGCCCCGAAAGCTGACGGTCTTCCGGCCCGCGCGGGAGATGACCCTCTCCGAACGGCTCGCCGCGGTTGCCCGCCGGGGACCGGTCCGCGACCGCTCCCAGGTCGCCGTGGCGATCGCGCCCGTCGGACAGCCGGTCGTCTTCTCCTACAACGCCGATGCCGAGCTGATCCTCGCCTCGACGACGAAGCTCTTCACGACCGCGGCCGCCCTCGACCGGCTCGGACCCGGCTACCGGTTCCGTACGACTCTGCTGCGGGAGGGAGAGCTCCTGCCGGACGGGACCCTGCCGGGGCGTCTCGTGATTCGCGGCGGGGGCGATCCGGCCATTTCCGGGCGCCTCTACGACAACGATCCGTGGGCCGTCTTTCGTCCCTGGTCCGAGGCCCTGGCGGCACGCGGGGTGCGGTCGATCCGGGATGGCCTCCTCCTCGACACCTCTTTCTTCGACGACGAGAGGACGCACCCGGACTGGCCGGCCGCGCAGGAGCAGCACTGGTGGCAGGCCCCGGTCTCGGCCCTGTCCTACAACGACAACGTCGTCCTCGTCCGGGTGACGGGTGCGTTCCGCCCCGGCGGGAGGGCCAGCCTGGGCTTCTACCCGGCGCAGCCGTTCCTCATGTCGGTCGTCGGCCGGGTCTCGACGCATCGCGGGCGAGGGGCGAACGTCGGCGTCTCCCGGCGCGCGGGCAGCCCGCGGGTCGTCGCATCGGGAGTCGTCGGCTCGCGGACGACGTGGTCGGGCGACGTCACCGTCGTGGACCCGCCTCTCTACCTCGCGGCGGCCTTCACGAAAGTCCTCCGGGAAACGGGGATCGAGGTGGGTGGCCCCCCCGAGGTCCGGACGCAGGCGCCCAGGCAGGGCACACCGCAGACGGTCCTTCACGTCCACGAGACCCCGATCCTCCCCGTGCTCGCCGTCTGCAACAAGAGGTCCCAGTCCTTCTACGCCGAGCAGGTCCTGAAGACGCTGGGGGCCGAGAGGCGCGGGTC
This sequence comes from Holophagales bacterium, assembly GCA_016719485.1. Lineage (NCBI taxonomy): Bacteria > Pseudomonadati > Acidobacteriota > Holophagae > Holophagales > Holophagales bacterium. Next base: position 396,178 of record JADJZB010000004.1, on the reverse strand, counting down.
CGGAACCTGGGAAGCTGGCCGGAGCGAAGTCGCCGAGTTCCTCCGGTCACTCGGACTCGACCCGTCCCGCTACCGGATCGCCGACGGCTCGGGTCGTTCGCGCGAGAACCGCTCGACGGCGGCGGCCTACCTCGACTTCCTCCAGGCCCTCGCAACCCGGTGGCGGCATTTCCAGGCGTTCGAGCCGACGCTCGCCGTGACGGGCGACATGGCCGGTTCCCTCCGCTACCGGATGCTCGGGGCGGACACCCGCGGGAAGGTCTTCGCCAAGACCGGGAACATCGCGGGTGTCGTAACCCTCACCGGCTACGTCGAAGCCCGGAGCGGCCAGCGCTACGCCTTCGTCATCCTGGCCAACGGCGGCTGCTCCGAGGGACGGGGCCACGCCTGGCAGGACCGGATCCTCGCCGAGCTGGCCCGCTGGGGCTGAGCCTCCCGGGAGGACCGGGATCCGGGCGGGGCGTATAGTCGACGGCTCGCCTATGGACTACAGAGCGCTCCTCAAGAACGTCGAAAAGACCCTCTCCGCCATCGAGGGGGGCGACGACGTCCTCTCCACCGTCACCGCCGTCGGCGAAGCCGTCGTCGGAAACTTCCGCTCCGAGCTCGGGATCATCGGAGGCCGCCTCTACCAGCTGGAAGACGACGACTACGTCCTCAAGCGCGGCTTCGGCCGCTCCCGGAAGGTCCCCGAGGGTCTCTCGGTTCCGAGGTCGTACGGTCCGATCCGCAGGGCCCTCGACGAGGGGGTCGTCCTCGCCGACCTGAAGGACCCCTCGGTCGACCGCGAGCTCGAGGCGCGTCTCGGCGTCTCGCGATTCGCCGCGGTCTCGTTCGGCGACAGCGCCTACATCCTCTCTTTCGACGTCCACCCGCGCGTCGCGGCCGACGACCTGCTCGTATCGCTCGGGATCATCCGGACGGTGCTCGATTCGAAGGTGAGGAGCGAGAAGCTCGAGAGCCTTCTCGAGGAAGCCCGCCGCATCCAGCAGTCGATCCTCCCGCGCACGTTCCCCGAAGTCGGAGACTACGAGGTCTACGCGGTGACGACGCCAGCCGACGCCGTCGGGGGGGACTTTTACGACTTCCTGAAGCTCGGCCCCGACGGCTTCGGAGCGGCGATCGCGGACGCCTCCGGGCACGGGCTCCTCGCCGCACTCCTCGTGCGCGACGTCTACGTGGGCCTGAGGATGGGCATCGGCGGCGACCTGAAGATCGCCCGGGTCATCGAGAGGCTGAACCGGATACTGAACAAGAGCCGCCTCTCCACGAAGTTCGTGTCCCTGTTCTACGGCGAGTTCGAGGCGAACGGCGAGATCATCTACGCCAACGCCGGTCATCCCGGGCCGCTCCACCTGCACGCCCGGAGCCGGAGCTTCACGGAGATGGAGTCCACCGGGATGGTGCTCGGCCCGTCCCCGAACGCCCCGTACACGCGCCGGGCGGTGAAGATGGAGCCGGGCGATCTCTTCTTCCTGTACACCGACGGCATCGTCGAGGCCCACGACCTGAGGGGCCGCGAGTTCGGCCTGGACCGCGTCCGGCGCATCCTCCTCGACTACCGGAAGAGGTCCGCGAAGGAGACCGCGGAGAAGGTCATGTCGGCGGTGAGCGACTTCAGCGCGGGCCGTCCGGCGGAAGACGACCGGACGGTCATCGTGATCCGGCGGACGGGGCGTCCCAGGGACGCGTCACTGCCCCGTCTCCCCGCGCCGACCCTGTCGCCTCCCGTGTCTTCCTGACGGCCGTCAGCCGAGGCCCTGCTGGGCCCGGTGGAGACGGAACCACTCCGAGGTGGCCTGCATCCCTTCGGCGAGCGCCACGAACTCGCTCAGGCCGAGCGCCGCCCGCGCGCGCGACGGGTCGAGGACGCTCCTGCGCTGCTCGCCGGGTTTCGCCGGGCCGAAGCGCGGGGGCGTGGGAACGCCACAGGCGCCGGCAACGAGGCCGTAGAGTTCCGAAACGCTCGTCTCGACACCCGTCCCGACGTTGAAGGTCCCGCCGACACGGTGCAGGAAGGCCGCCTGGTTCGCCGCCACGACGTCGGCGACGTGAACGAAGTCGCGTGTCTGCCGGCCGTCCCCGTTCACGACCGCGTCCTGCCCCGAGAGGAGGCGGTTCATCCAGATCCCGATGACACCCGCCTCGCCGCGCCCGTCCTGCCGGGGCCCGTAGACGTTGGCGTAGCGCAGGACCGTGAGAAGGTAGCCCGCGGCCGGGGCGAGCGCGGCGAGGTACTTCTCGCCGGCGAGCTTGGCGACGCCGTAGGCCGAGCAGGGGTTCAGGGGATGGTCTTCGCCGGCCATCAGTCCCTCGGGTTCGCCGTAGATCGCCCCTCCGCTCGAGGAGAAGACGACCTGGGCCACGCCCGCGAGGCCGGCCGCCTGCGCGACGCGGATCGTCCCGAGGACGTTCACCCCGGCGTCGTGGACGGGGTCCTCGACCGACTTCCTCACGTCGACCTGGGCGGCGAGATGGAAGACGGTGTCGATCCTCTCCTCGAGCAGAAGCGCGTCGAGGCCCGGCTCCCGGATGTCCGCCTTCACGAATCGGGCGCCCGGCGGAACGCGCTTCAGATCGCCCGTCGAGAGATCGTCGAGAACGACGACGCGATGGCCCTGCGCCAGCAGGGCGTCGGCCACGTGGGAACCGATGAACCCGGCGCCCCCGGTGACGAGGACCGAGCAGCCGGCGGAGGGCTGCGGAACGTGGACTGTCATGATCGTCCGCGAGAATAGCGGTGTGACGCCAGCCGGACAAGCCACACGGCCGCCGAGGGCCTTCTGGGAGAAACCGACGGAGGAGGTGGCGCGCGCTCTCCTGGGCTGCCGTCTCGTCCGGCGCCTTCCGGGCCTTCCGGCGCGAACGGTGGTGATCGTCGAGACCGAGGCCTACCTCGGAATCACCGACCGGGCAGCCCACACCTGGAACGGCCGGCGGACGCCGCGCGTCGAGCCGATGTGGGGTCCGCCGGGCCACGCGTACGTGTATCGGGTCTACGGAGTCCACGACTGCCTCAACGTCGTCACGGGGGCGGAGGGGTTGCCTCAGGCAGTCCTGCTGCGGGCGGCCGTGCCCGTGGAGTGGTGGAAGGGACGGGACGTGTCCCGCCACGACCTGCTTTCGGCCTCCGGACCGGGACGGCTCTGCCGGACTCTCTCGGTCGGCCGCGAGATGTCGGGAATCCCGCTTCGGGGCCCCGGCCTGGACCTTCTCCTGCCTCTCGCTGGAGGTCCGCGCGGGGTCCTCTCGGGCCCGCGCGTCGGCGTCGACTACGCGGGCGAAGCCGCCGCCTGGCCCCTCCGATTCGCCGTCGCCGATTGCCCCGCGGTGACGCGCCGGTCCCGGCTCAGGTCCGTCCCGTGAGGAGCGACTCCGCGGACGCGGGGACTTTCGTGAATCTCACGACCCGGTTCTTTCCCGTTCTCTTCGCGGCGTAGAGCGCCCTGTCGGCGCACTCGACGAGCCCCCCCTTCGAGACCGTGTCGTCGGGGTAGACGGCGAGCCCGATCGAGATGGTGAGTCGCAGCGGCTCCGGGGCGCCGGCCTGTACGGGCGAGGAGGCGACGGCGGCCCGGAGCCTCTCCGCAACGCGTCGTCCGCTGTCGGCGTCCGTCTGGGGGAGGATGATCGAAAACTCCTCCCCGCCGTACCGGGCCACGGTGTCCATCTCCCGGACCGACTCCAGGATGCGGGCGACGACGGCCTTCAGGACGGCGTCGCCGGCGGGGTGTCCGTGCCGGTCGTTGACCGTCTTGAAGTCGTCGAGGTCCGCCATCAGCAGAACGAGCCGTTCTCCGCTCCGGGCGTGGCGCGTCACCTCGCGGTACAGAGTCTCCTGGAAGTGTCCGTGGTTCGCGATGCCTGTGAGAGGGTCTCGGAGCGAGCCGAGGCGCGTCGTCTCGTGGGCGCGGGCGAGCCGGATCGCGTTGACCACCTGGCTTCCGAAGAGCTCCAGGACGATCCGGTCCTCCTCGCCCACGGCGTCGGCCCGGTCGGGGCCCGCGAGCTCGAGAAGGCCGACGAGCTGCTCGCCGGCGACGAGGGCGACGGAGACGACCTCGTCGAGCGGGGACCGTGGAAGCAGCGCGGAGAACGGCGACGGGGAGCCGGCGGCCGAGCGCGTGCCGGCGATCCGCTCGGATGGGATGCGGAGAGGCTCGAGCTCCGGCCACCGGTCGGAGAGCCCGACGTGCGCCCGCGGTGCGAGCACGCCGTCGGCGCGGTCGTGAAGGGAAAGAAGGACGAACCGGTAGCCGAGACTCGCCGAGGCGGCCCGGACGATGTTGGCGAGGACGGTCTCGAGAGGGAGGTGCGCCTTGAGCTCGGTGGACGCGCGGAGAATCCGGTGAAGAGCCTCCGCGCGAAGGCGGAGCGCCTCGTTCGCCGCGTGAAGCCTCGTGCGCAGGGCCTCGTCCTCGAGGAGGAGTGCCGTGCGCTCAGCGGCAGCGCTGGTTTCACGCCTCCGGCGCTCCTGTTCGGCATTCCGGCGACACATCTGGAACGCCACGAAGCCCCCGGCCGCGATCAGGGAGGGAGCGAGCAGGTTCGTGAGCGAGAGGAGGTCCACCGGATGCCGAGGTCCTCTGGTCAGCGCCAGCGGATGAGCCCGCCGTCGTGGAGCTTCTCGAAGACCCTGCGGACCTCCCCCTCGGGGAACGGGCTGATCTTCGCGATCGAGCGGACGTCCCACAGGCCGTTGATCCGGGACAGGATGAACGCCTCGTTCGGCGTGAACGACCAGGACATGAGCTCTTCCATCGGCCGCGTCAGCGACGGGATGGCCGCAGCGGCGATCGCGCTCGAGAAGGAGGTGGAGGAAGGGGCAGGCAGGTTGCCCTGGGAGGGCGGAGGGGACTGCGGGACCCGGACGGAGACCGAGACGGGGGGCGCCGGGGCGGACTGCGGCGAACGGAACACGGCGGAGGCCGGAGGCCAGGGGACGGACGCCGGCGGGGCCCCGACCTCGAGGAATGAGGCCGCCGAACGGTCCGTGGTCCTGAACGAGCCGGACGACGGCGGCGGGACGGGGCTGGAAACGGGTGGGGACGGCCGGAAGCTCGTCGAGGGCGGAGGTACGGGCGGCGGGGCAGCGACGGGCGCCGACATCGACGTCGTCACCGGGCCCGGCGGGCGGGCCATGTGGCCGCTGCTGTCGGGGCCTCGGCGAAGGAACCGCGTGAAGTCTTTCTGCGGCGCCGGTCGGGCGTCCGCGGGCGGCGGCGGAATGTTCAGCTCGTCCGCGGTGTCCGGGATCCCTTCGAAGTGAGGCGTGGCCGCTTCCTCGAACACCGTCTCGTAGGGGTCTTCCGGCGTCAGCTCGGAGCTGCGCGGCGGGACGATGCTCGAAGCGGACGCCAGAGAGACGTGGCCGCTCTCGAGCAGGTCGAAGACGAGCTTGGCGACGGGGAAGTCCGGGTTGTGGGTCGCCTCGGCGATCTCCGCGAGGTTTCGGACGCCGTCGATGCTGCGAAGGATGATGCGCTGAGGTTCGGCGAGGGAATCGGCGGCGACCGGCGCGACCACGGTCGGGATGTCGCGCATCGAGACGATCCGCTCTTTGAGCCGCTGCCACTCGTCGTACCGGCGCAGGCCCTCCATGACGATCCCCGTGACGTCGATGGCGATCGGGATCATCGGCCGCTGGGGGATCTCGCCGTCGATGAAGTGGAAGGCGCCCTCCGGCCAGAGGAAGATGTCGAAGATCGTCTCGCAGGCCTTGAGGCGGATCAGCTCGACGAGGTCCTCCTCGGCGATCGCCCCGATCATGACGAGGATCTTCCCCAGGAGGATCTTCGACTCCTCCTGCACCTCCATCGCCTTGGTCAGCTCCTCCTCCGTGATGTAGCCGTACGAGACGAGGAAGTGGCCCAGGTACTCGCGCTCGATCGTCGAGGAGGAGGAGATGATCCGCCCGTTCTGGAAGTAGATCCGCTTCTCACCCGAGCCGCCCCGAATGGCCAGCGTACCTGTCTTCTGCCCCATGGAGAGCCATTGGAGCAGCTCCGACAACTGCATCGTCCGGAGGTTCCCGGTGATGGCCATCCGGATGGCATTCTAAGGGGACATCGGCGTTCCGGGGTGCCTTCCGGAACGGACCGTCTGAGAGGCCCGTCCCGGAAGGGGAAGCGCCGGACTATTCGGCGGGGGGGTTGTAGGCGGGGATCCCGGTGACGGCCTGGCCCAGGACGAGGGTGTGGATGTCGTGAGTCCCCTCGTAGGTGAAGACCGACTCGATGTTGGCGAGGTGCCGGAAGACGGGGTACTCGCCGACGATCCCGTTCGCGCCGAGGATCTCGCGGGCCAGCTTCGCGCACTCGCGGGCCACCCAGACGTTGTTCCTCTTGGCCATGGAGACGTGCTCCGGCTTCATCGTCCCGGCGTCCTTCATCCGGCCGAGCTGGAGGGAGAGGAGCTGCCCCTTCGTGATCTCGGTGATCATGAAGGCGAGCTTCTCCTGGACCATCTGGTGGGAGGCGATCGGCCGGTCCATGAACTGCTTGCGGCTCTTGGCGTAGTCGAGGGCACAGGTGTACGTCGCCATGGCGGAGCCGATGCCGCCCCAGGAGATGCCGTAGCGGGCCTGCGTCAGGCAGGAGAGCGGCCCCTTGAGGCCGTCGACGCCGGGCAGGACGTTCTCCGCCGGGATCCGGCAGTCCTCGAACGCGAGCTGCGAGGTGACGGCGGCCCGCAGCGACATCTTCATCCTGTGCTCGGACGTCGTGAACCCCGGTGTTCCCTTCTCGACCAGGAAGCCTTGGATCCTCCCGTCGGATCCGCCGACCTTCGCCCAGACGACGGCCACGTCGGCGATCGAGCCGTTCGTGATCCACGCCTTGGCGCCGTTCAGGACCCAGGCGTCGCCGTCCCGCTTCGCGACGGTGCGCATCCCGCCCGGGTTCGATCCGAAGTCCGGCTCGGTGAGGCCGAAACAGCCGATCGCCTCCCCCTTGGCGAGCGCCGGGATCCATCGGTCCTTCTGCTCCTTCGACCCGTACTTCCAGATCGGGAACATGACGAGGGACGACTGGACGGAGGCGAACGACCGGATGCCGGAGTCGCCCCTCTCGAGCTCCTGGGTGATGAGCCCGTAGGCCACGTTCGACAGGCCGGGAAGCCCGTAGTCGGAGATCGTCGGCCCGAAGAGGTTCAGGGCGGCCATCTTCGGGACGAGCTCGAGCGGGAATCGCCCCTCGTAGGCGCACTCCTCGATGATCGGCAGGACCTCGTTGTCGACGAAGTCGCGGACGAGGTCTCGCACGGCCCTCTCCTCGTCGGAAAGGAGCCCGTCGAGCTGGAAGAAATCGACACCCTGAAATGCCACGGAATGCCTCCTCGGACGCACTACGGTGGGGGGCCGCGCGCGGACGTGGAGGAATCTAGCACGCGGGCGTTGACGGGCCGGGCGGCCGGGGCGCATCCTGCCTGCCTCATGGCCGCTCCCGCCTGGAAGTCCGCCGCCGACCTGGCCGAGGGGTACCTGACCCTCAACAGCGTGATGCTGAAGAAGTTCGAGGCGCACGAGCTGGCGGCGCTCCAGGCCGAGCTCGAGCGGGCCGCCCGCGAGACCCGCGGAACGGTCGTCGCCCAGGACGACGCGGACGCCAGCCAGAAGAAGAACCGGAGGCTCCTCCGGATCTCCCAGGCTCTCACGGTCATCCAGGCCTTCCGCGTCCGCGGGAGGTAGAGGGCGCAGCCCTCAGGGGCGTTCGGCCCGCCGCCTGCTAAATTCGGCGTCTATGTCGAACGGCTCCGCTCCCCCCATCTCCGGCCTCTCTTCTTCCGTCGGCGAAACGGTCACCCTGAAGGGGTGGCTCTACAACCGGCGCGACAGCGGGAAGATCCGCTTCCTCGTCCTCCGGGACGGCTCCGGGTACCTCCAGTGCGTCGTCGTGAAGAAGGAGGTCCCGGAAGAAGTCTGGGAATCATCCGGCACCCTGACGCAGGAGTCGTCGTTCGAGGTGACGGGAGTCGTACGCGAGGCGCCCCGCCAGGAAGGGGGCGTCGAGCTGGGCGTGACGGGCCTCGCCGTCCTCTCGCTCTGCCACGATTGGCCGATCACCCCGAAGGAGCACGGCGTCGATTTCCTGATGTCACAGAGGCACCTCTGGCTCCGCTCGGCGAGGCAGGTGGCGATCCTGAAAGTGCGGAGCGAGGTGGAGAGCGCGATCCACGACTTCTACCACTCCCGCGGGTACACGAAGGTCGACTCGCCGATCCTGACGCCGAATGCCTGCGAGGGGACCTCGAACCTCTTCGAGACGCAGTACACCGAGGACGAAAAAGCCTACCTCTCACAGTCCGGCCAGCTCTATCTCGAGCCCGCCTGCGCCGCGCTCGGGAAGGTCTACTGCTTCGGGCCGACCTTCCGGGCCGAGAAGTCGAAGACCCGCCGGCACCTGCGCGAGTTCTGGATGGTCGAGCCCGAGGTCGCCTTCATGGAGATCGACGGCCTTCTCGACCTCGCCGAGGAGTTCATCAAGGAGCTGACGACGCGCGTTCTCGACCGCCGGAAAGAGGACCTGAAGCGCCTCGAGCGGGACACGACGAAGCTCGAGGCGACGGCGACGAGGCCCTTCACGCGGATGACCTACCGCGAGGCGATCGAGAACCTGGCGGGCAAGGGATTCCCGGTGACGTTCGGGGACGACCTCGGCGGCGACGAGGAGACGGCCCTGACCGAGGGGTTCGACACGCCCGTCCTCGTCACCCGCTACCCGTCGTCCATCAAGGCCTTCTACATGCAGCCGGATCCGGCCGACCCCGAGGTGGCGCTCTGCGTCGACGTCCTCGCGCCGGAGGGCTACGGAGAGCTGATCGGCGGCTCGCAGAGGATCCACGACCACGACCTCCTCCTCGCGCGGATCCGGCAGCAGGAGCTGCCGATCGAGGCGTTCCAGTGGTACCTCGACGTGAGGAAGTACGGGACGTTCCCGCATTCGGGCTTCGGCATGGGGCTCGAGCGCTTCACGGCGTGGATGTGCGGCGTGCCGCACCTGCGCGAGTGCATCCCGTACCCCCGGATGCTGTACAGGATCTATCCATGAAGCCGGGGACCCCCCCCCCCCCCCCCCCCCCCCCCCCCCCCCCCCCCCCCCCCCCCCCCCCCCCCCCCCCCCCCCCCCCCCCCCCCCCCCCCGGCGGGCCCCCCCCCCCCCGCCGCGGCCCCGGAGAAGGCTATGAGCGACCTGCCGAAGGTCCGGGCCGCCCTCGACCGGATCGATGCCGCGATGCTCGATCTCCTCGCGGAGAGGTCGGCGGTCGTCGACGAGGTGGCGGCGTTGAAGAGCCGGGAGTCGGATCTCTCCCTCAGGGACCTCGAGCGGGAGCGTGACCTCCTCTCCCGGGTTGGCCGGGAGGCCCAGAAAAGGGGTCTGAACGCTTTCCACGTCGTCAAGATCTTCCGCGACGTCATCGAGGCTTCCGTGCGACGGCAGGAGAGCCGGCTGACGCGCGAGGCGAACGAGGGGGCCGAGCCGGACGTCCTGCGGGTCGCGTTCCAGGGAGCCGAGGGGGCCTACAGCCACCTCGCGGGACGCAAGTTCTTCGGAGACCGCCCGGAAGAGCCGATATTCGTCGGCTATCGCTCGTTCCGGCAGGCGGTCGACGCCGTCGAGAGGGACGAGTGCGACTACGCGATCCTGCCGCTCGAGAACTCGGTCGCCGGGAGCATCAACGAGACCTACACCCTCCTGGGTACTTCGAAGCTGCACATCATGGGCGAGGAGGTCTGGCCGGTCGAGCACTGCCTGCTCGGCATCTCGAAGGTGCCCCTGGCCCGGCTGAAACGGATCTACTCCCATCCCCAGGCCCTCATGCAGTGTTCCGAGTTCCTCGAGAGCCTGCCCGGGGCGACCGCGGAGAGCTTCTTCGACACGGCCGCGAGCGTGGGGCGGGTGAAGGAGCTGGGGAGCGAGGAGAACGCGGCCATCGCGAGCGCCGAGGCGGGAGAGCTCCACGGCCTCGTCGTCCTCCGGCGCGACATCGCCAACCAGCGCAACAACCAGACGCGGTTCGTCGTCGTCCACAAGCGGCGTTTTCGCTTCGACGTGCGGATTCCCTGCCGGACCTCGCTGCTGCTCGTGACCGACCACAAGGAAGGGGCTCTCGAGAGGTGCCTCTCCGAGCTGGCCCGCGCCTCGGTCAACATGACGAAGCTCGAGAGCCGCTCGATGCAGAACACCCCGTGGGAGTACCAGTTCTACGTCGACATCGAAGGGAACGTGGAGGAGCCGCGCGTCGCGACGGCCCTCGAGGGGATCGGACGGAACGCCCGGTACCTGCGCGTCCTCGGCTGCTACCCGCGGAAGGCGGACCCGTCCCTGCAGGTGCCGAGGGACGTCGACCTCTCCCCGGCCGAGGAGGCTGCGGCGCCGGGCCCGGCGGCGCCGCCCCTCGCTTCCGAGAGCAAGGTCGCCTACCCGCTCGCCGCGCGGCGTGCGGGCGACGAGGCCGGCCGGACGCTCGTCAAGGTGGGCGACGTCGTCTTCGGAGAGGGGTTCGTCGTCGTGGCGGGGCCCTGCGCCGTGGAGAACGAAGGCCAGGTCTTCGAGGCGGCGCGCGTCGTGAGGGAAGGGGGAGGCCGGGTCCTCAGGGGGGGCGTCTTCAAGCCGCGCACGAGCCCCTACGCGTTCCAGGGGCTCGGGATGGCGGGGCTCGACATCCTCGTCCGGGCCGGCCAGGAGTACGGCCTGCCGATCGTCACCGAGGTGATGTCGCCGGAGGACGTGGAGAAAGTGGCGCTGGGAGCCGACATGCTCCAGATCGGCGCGCGGAACATGCAGAATTTCGCACTGCTGAAGGAAGTGGGTCAGAGCAAGCGCCCGGTCCTCCTGAAGCGCGGGATGATGTCGTCGGTGGAGGAGCTCCTCCTGGCGGCGGAATACATCCTGTCGGCGGGGAACCGGCACGTCGTCCTCTGCGAGCGCGGCATCCGGACCTTCGAGACCTCGACGCGGAACACCCTGGACCTCGGGGCCGTGCAGGTCCTCAAGGCCCGCTCCCACCTGCCGGTCATCGTCGACCCGTCGCACGCGATGGGGATCACCGCGTTCGTCGCGCCGATGGCGCGCGCGGCGCTCGCGGCGGGAGCCGACGGCGTGATCGTGGAAGTCCACCCGAATCCCGCCGAGGCGCTCTGCGACGGGGCCCAGGCGCTGACGCCCGACCTCTTCGTGGCGATGATGGGGGACCTTCGCCGCGTCGCCCAGGCACTGGGCGTGAAGATGTGGTGACGCTCCACGCCCCGCCCGGCCCGGATTCCGCTCTTCCCGGGTCGCGGGGCCCCGGAAGAGAGCGGCAGGTATAATCAAGGGTTCGCGCGGCGACCGCTTCGCGTCGCCCGAGGAACCCGCAAATGGCCTTGAAGCTTCCCTCCGTCGGAATCGTCTCCCTTGGCTGCCCGAAGAACCTCGTCGACACCGAGGTGATGCTCGGCTACCTGCAGCGCGAGGGGCTGACCCTCGGTGACCCGGACACCTCCCGGGTGGTCATCGTCAACACCTGCGGCTTCATCGACCAGGCCAAGGAGGAGTCGGTGAACGCCGTCCTCGAGCAGGTCCGGCGCAAGGAGGCGGGGGAGATCGACCGGGTCGTCGTCGCAGGCTGCATGGTCCAGAAGTACGGCGCCGAGCTGGCGGCGGAGATCCCGGAGGTCGACCACTTCATCGGGCTCGACGAGCTGGAGAAGGCGCCGGCCGCGGCGCTCGGCCTGCCGTCGCTCCCGCGCTTCACGGCCAAGCCGCTCGCCACGCGCCTCTACGACGACCTCGCGCCGCGCGTCCTGACGGGACGGCGCGGCTACGCGTACCTGAAGGTGGCCGAGGGGTGCAACAACCCCTGCACGTTCTGCACGATCCCCCAGATGCGCGGGCTCCAGCGGTCGCGAACCGTCGAGTCCCTCGTTCGCGAGGCGCTCTCCCTCGAGGCACAGGGGATCTCCGAGCTCGTCCTGATCTCACAGGACACCACCCGCTACGGGGAGGATGTCGGTCTCGGCCGGGAGGGGCTCGCGACGCTCGTGAGGACGCTCCTCAGAGAGACGTCGCTGCCCTGGATCCGCTTCCTCTACGCCTATCCGAAGACGCTGCACGCGTCGGTCCTGGCGCTCATGGCGGAAGAGCCCCGCTTCGTGCCGTACGTCGACATCCCGCTCCAGCACGTGTCGCGCCGGGTCCTCGCCGCGATGCAGAGGGGCGGCGATCCCGAGAGCTACGCCCGCATGCTCGCCGGGATGCGCGAAACGGTTCCGGGGATCGCCCTCAGGACGACGTTCATCGCCGGCTTTCCGTCCGAGACCGACGCCGACTTCGAGGAGCTCCTCTCCTTCGTGAAGGACGTCGAGGTCGACCACCTGGGCGTCTTCCCTTATTCCCCGGAGCCTGGTTCGGGGGCGGAGGGTCTGGGCGACCCGGTCCCGTCCGAGGTGAAGGCCGAGCGCTGCGCGGCCGTCATGGAGGCGCAGCGCGAGATTTCCCGCAGGAAGAACCGCCTGCTGAAGGGAAAGGTCCACGAGGCGATCGTCGAAGGGGTCTCCGACGAGTCGGAGCTCCTCCTCGAGGGACGCCTGAAGCGCCAGGCGCCCGAGATCGACGGAAAGCTCCTGGTCAACGACGCGCCCGATGGCTTCGTTCCGCGTCCCGGGACCGTCGTGAAGGTCCGGGTGACGGAAGCGCACGACTACGATCTCGTGGGGCGGATCGTCACGTGAGCCCGCGCCAGCCGTGAACATCTACGTCGACCCATTCCGGCGCACGGACCTCCCGCGAGGGGGCGTCGTGACGATCGGGAATTTCGACGGTGTCCACACCGGGCACCAGGAGATGCTCCGCCGCGTCGTCGACCGGGCCCGGGAGCTCGACGCGCCTTCGGTCGTGCTGACGTTCGACCCGCATCCGATGAGGATTCTCCATCCCCAGCGGGCACCGAAGCTGATCCAGACGCTTCGCCAGCGCGAAGAGGCGATCGCGGCCCTCGGGGTCGACGCCCTCGTCGTCGTCCCCTTCACGCGGGAGTTCGCCGCGATGCCTGCCGAGGAGTTCGTCCGCGACCTCCTCGGCCGCTCGCTCGGCGCGCGCGAAGTCCACGTCGGCTCCGCCTTCGCTTTCGGATGCGGAAAGCGCGGCAACGTCACGCTCCTCTCGCAGCTGGGGGAGGAGGCCGAGATCAAGGTCGTGCCCCTCGACGTCGTTTCCGAGGACGGGGAACCGGTCTCTTCGACGCGGGTTCGCAGCCTCCTGGAGGCGGGGAAGGTCTCCGAGGCGCGGCGGCTCCTCGGGCGCCCCTTCGCGATGGAGGGCCTCATCGCCAAAGGTGACCGGATGGGTCGGAAGATCGGGTTCCCGACGATCAACCTGAAGTCCGACAACGAGCTCTACCCGCGAGACGGCGTCTACGTGACGAAAGTCCATCCTCCGCTCCTTCGAGCGGACCTTCACCTGCGTCACGAACATCGGCCGCAGGCCGACCGTCTACGAGGACTACGCGACGACGGTGGAGTCCTACATCCTCGACTTCTCCTCCGACGTCTACGGCGAGCCGATCCGCCTGACGTTCTTCGAGCGCCTGCGGGACGAGAAGGTCTTCCCTTCGATGCTCGAGCTGACGGCGCAGATCCGCCGCGACGTGGAGGCGACGCGCCTCTGGTTCCTCTCCCGAGGCGAAGAGTGACCGTCCTTCTCGCCGCCCGCCTCGCGCTGCTGCTCCTCGCCGTCGGCGCGGCCCGGCGGGCGCGCGGCCCGAAGGGGGCGGCCGTGGTGGGGCTGGCGGGAGCGGCCGCCGCGTTCGGCGCCTGGCCCCATCCGCTCCCGCAACCCGTCGTCCTCGGAGCCGGCCTCTTCGTGGCGTCTCTCGTTCTGGTGTTTCTCGGGGCGGAGCGTCACTCGCCGCTCATCGCGGAGGCGGCGAGGGCGACGGCCGCGCTCTCGCTGAGCGCCGGTGCCGTCGCCGGACTCGCGTTCCGAGGGGCGGGGCTCGCCGGGGCTCTCCTGGGCGGCACGGTGGTCGCGGCCGCGCTTTCGACCTGGGGCGCCGAGGGCTGCCGCGCAAACACGGAGGTCGGCTGGCGCCGGGGGCTCGCGTGGGCGAGTGCCGTCGTCCTTCCGGCGGTCATCGCGGGAGGCCTCCTGGCGCTGGGCGGAGCGCTTCCGCCCCACCTTCGGTCCGTCGGGCCTGCCGTGGGCCTGCTGGCCGGTCTTCTCGCCTGGGTCGTTCCCGTCTTCCTCGAGCGTCGACGCGTCGTGCGGGAGCTTTCCGAGGAGGCGCGTCTCGGGATCCTTCCCGACGAGGACCTCGCCGTCCTCGTGAGCCCCTGGCGGCGCTGGCGGGAGCCGAGGTTCGGCCGCGCCGACGAGCGGCGGGAGTACGTGAGGAGCGCCCTCCTGCTGGCCGTCGCGAGGCAGCAGCAGCGGCGTCGCAGCGGAGAGGCGAGCCGGCTTCGTCAGCTCGAGGTCCTCGCCTTCCGGACGCGCGTGCGCAGGGTCGTCGAGGGGCGCGCGGCCCGCTTCGCCGCCCTCTCCGCTCTCTCCGACGAGTCGTCCGCCTGAGCGGATGCTCCCCGTGCGAGAACCTCTCCGTCCCCGGGCCGTATCATCGCCCGGCTTGAGAGTTACCCGGCTCCTCTGGGCGCTCGTTCCGAGCCTCCTCGTCATCCCCGGCCCCGTCTCCGCCGATCCTCCGGCGGACGAGCCCCCGCGCTTCGTCCTCGGCGCCTCGCTTTCGGCCCTGGAACCGACGCGGGACCGCGACCTTCGGGAGGCGGAGCTCCTTTACGCGTTCCTGACGGCCGCCTTCCGGGAGAAGGGATGGGGTGCCCGCCTGGAGTTGCGCGGCCGGGAAGGGCTCTTCCGGGAGTACTTCCCGGGCTCGTTCTGGCTCGAGGAGGGCTACGCCTTCGTCGACACACCCGTTGGCGAGGTGCGTGCGGGAAAGGTCGTGAGCGTCGTCGGTCTCGCCGACCAGACGTTCGGGGGCGACCTTTTCTCCCTGAACGGCGTCAACCGGAACCCCGACTGGGGCGTCCAGATCGTGGGGAGCCGGCCTCTCGGCTGGCACGCGATCGACTGGGCGGTGCGATGGGCCGGACAGAACGACCGGGTCGCCTGGGAAGAGGAAGGGAAAGGCGTCGAATCGGACCCGGCGGCGCTCCTTCACGACGGCTTTTCGGGCCGCGTCACATTCCTCTACAACAAGGGGCTCTGGACGCTTCGTCCCGGCCTTTCCGGCGGCACGGCGCGCATCGTCCCGACGGACGGAAGGGCCGAGTACCGACGGAGCGACGGCCTCGCCGACGTCACGGGAACCCTCGGACCGATCTCGCTGGAGCTCCAGGTGCTCGTTCGGGCCGCGGGCGATCCTTCCGCGGGGGAGTTCCGCCCTGCGGCCGAAATGGACGGCCTGGCGTGGCGCGGAGCGTTCCGGTTCGAGCTCCCGACGGTCATCTTCCGCTACACCTACAGCGAGTGGCGTTACACGGACGCCGATGCGAACGAGAGAATCCACCAGCCCGCGGCCGTCTGGATCGGCCGCAAGGGGATCGAGGCCACCGTCGAGTACGCCGCGCGAAGAATCCGGAACGGGGAATCCGTACGGACCTTCAACGCGTTCCGGCTCGGGCTGGTCGTCCGGTTCCCGTTCGGGACGTCTCCCGGCGCCGGCCGGGGAGGGAAAGGCTGATTCGATGAAGAAGGCCCTGATCGGAGCGGTGATCGTCGCCGCCATCGTCGCGGGAGGCGTCCTGATCCTCTCGAAGGACAAGAAGAGCGGCCCGAAGTTCCGCAAGGAGAAGGTCACGAGGGGCGACGTCGTGGCGACCGTCACGGCGACGGGAACCCTCTCGGCGGTGACGACCGTCAAGGTCGGGAGCCAGGTTTCCGGGATCATCGCGAGCCTGCACGCCGACTTCAACTCCGAGGTGAAGAAGGGGCAGCTCCTCGCCGGGCTCGACCCGACCCCCTTCCAGACCTCGGTCGACCAGCGGCGCGCCGACCTCGAGCGGGCGAGGGTGGAGCTGCGCAACGCCGAGCTCGTCCTCGCCCGTGCGAAGAAGCTCCTCGAGGCGCAGCTGCAGGCGCAGTCGGAGTACGACACGGCGAAGGCGAACCGCGACGGAGCGGCGGCCGCCGTCGAACAATCCACGGCCGCCCTCAGGCAGGCCGAGACGAACCTCGCCTACACGCGCA
>JADJZB010000003.1 GCA_016719485.1 Holophagales bacterium | reverse complement strand
AGAAGCTCGTCGCGAACTTCGCCGCCGGCTTCGACGTGACGAGCGGCTTCGCCCTCGGCACAGGGGCGTTCTGATCTACAACGCCTTCAGCGTGGCCGTGAACCGTAATCGCGCCGCGACATCGGCACTCTCCGCGCGCTCGGTGCCACGCCCCGGCAGGTCGGGCGCTCTTCCTCCCTCGAGGCGCTCGCCCTCGGTCTCGTCGGTTCCGGTCCCTCGGCGCGCGTCCTCGCGAGGTCTGGCCTCACCGCGCCGCGCTCGACGTCATGCGGCGGGGGGCCGAGCAGGTTTACGGCGTTACCGCCTCTTCCCGAGGCGCGCCTCACCGCTGCGCTCGTCCTCCGGGGGCTCGCCCTCGGCCTTCTCCGCATCGCTCGTCGGTGCGTTTCGCACCGTCGCGTGCCGCCGCGGCCGTCTCGCCGACGGGAAGCCTTCGCAAAGGGTCCACCAGGCGGGAGGGGGCCTGGAGCGGCCGGCGCGTCGCCGCAGGACTCGCCCTCCTGGCGGCGACCGTCGCCTTCGGCGCGCGGCCCCCGGTCGCCGGGATGCCGATGATCTGGCGATCGTCGCGCTCGGGGCGTTCTCCGCGCTCTGCTCGTCGGCCGATCTCGCACCGCCTCCTCGCGCTCAGGGCGCCACTTTCGTCGCGCCTCTTTCCGGTGTCAGGGGCGCCTCGCGCCTCCGACGCCCTCCTCTCGTCCCCGCCGGGCGCAGGGACGGTGACGGCGACGAAACGCTCGCCCTGACGTTCGCCGTCGGGATCGGCGGCTACATCGGGCGACGACGGCCACGCTCGTTACGGTGGATGAGGACATCCTCACCTCCGACATCTACGTCCGCGCCTCGGCGGCCTTCCGCACGCCCCGGCTTACCGCTTCGCTCCCGAGGTGAAGGACGACCTCCTGGCGGTCCCGGGCGTCCGTTCCGTCGAGTCGTACCGGGCCCCGCGGCTCGACTACCGGGGGGAGACGATCGTCCTCGCCTCCATCGAGATGGAAGCGATGCTCGACCGCACCCGGCACGACTGGGTCGAGGGGAGCGAGGAGATTGCCCGTCGCGAGGTGGGGCGCGGCGCCTCCTGCACGGTCTCCGACAACTTCGCGCGAAAGTTCGACGGGCGGCGTACGACGTCGTCGAGCTGCCCGGGCGCGCGGGACCGTCCGCTTCCCGATCGCCGCCGTCGTGAAGGACTACACCTCGGATCGCGGCACGGTCTTCGTCGACCGCCGGACGTTTCTTGCCGCATTTGAAGACGACAGGGTCGACGTCTTCGACGTGAACCTCGCGCGCGGAGCAGACGCGGGCAGGGTCCGCGACGCCATCCGCACGAAGCTGGAGGGGCGGATGCCCGCGCTCGTCTCCACGAAGCGGGAGTTCGTGGCGGACGTCGAGAAGGCGATCGACGCCTTCTACGCCCCTCATGCAGGTGACGCTCGTCCTTGCCCTCGCCGTCGGCGTCCTCGGCATCGTCACTCCCTCCTGATCTCCGTCGTCGAACGGACACGCGAGATCGGCCTCCTGAAGGCGCTCGGCGCCGTGGCGGGCAGATCCGGAGAGAGCGTCGCCCTCGAGGCGCTCGCGATCTCCGCGGCGGCCCTCGTTCTCTCCCTGCCGCTCGGCACGCTCCTCGCCCTCTTCGTCGAGAAGACCGTCGCCGTCGCGTTTGCCGGGTGGAGCCTCCCGCACGAGACGCCGTGGCTCCTCCTGGGCCAGCTCCTCGTCGCCCTGCCGATCCTCTCGGCCATCTCCGCGTGGGTCCCTGCCCGGCAGGCGGCGCGCACGCCCGTCACGGAGGCCCTCGAGTATGAGTAGACGCCGCCTCAGGCTCGCCGCACTCCTCTCCGCCCCCTTCCTTCTCGCGGCCGTCGCCCGGCCCCGCCGTTGCCGACGAGGCGCGGTCGCTCCTCGTCCAGTCCGAGGCGCGTCACCGGACGAAGGCCAGGAATGCGAGGGAGACCTCGTCGTCACGTCGAAGGACGGCAAGGAACGCCGGAAGAGCTGGCGCAGCTATCGCCTCGGCTACGCGGGCGACTCTAAGATGCTGATTCGCTTTACGGCGCCGCCCGAGGTGAAGGGCGTCGGTTTCCTATCTCTCCCCCGTCCCGGCAAGAACCCCGACCAGTGGCTCTACCTCCCTTCGATGAAGCGCGAGCGCCGCATCGCCGCGCAGGACCGGAGCGCCTCGTTCGTCGGCACCGACTTCAACTACGAGGACCTGGAGGAGCTCGACCACGAGAAGTACGACGTGAAGCTCCTCGCCGAAGACGCCGTCGCGGGGCAGCCCTGCTTCGTCATCGAGGCCCGCCCCGCTCCGACGCGGGGAAGAGCCTCTACGAAAGGAAGCTCCTCTTCCTCCGCAAGGACATCCTCTACCTCGTGCGGATGGACCTCTTTCGCCCTGGCGAGAAGGAGCCGGGCAAGCGCCTCCTCCTCGAGGACGTCGCCCTCGTCGACGGCCGCCACGTGGCCCGCCGCATGACGATGCAGGACCTCGGAAAGGGTCGACGACCGTCATCCGCCTCGAGAAGCTCGCCTTCGACCGGCAGCAGCCCGATGGGCGCCACACGCTCCAGAACCTCGTGCGGGAGGGGGGCGACTGAAGAGGGCACGTCCTTGACGTATGACCGTGAATAGCGGTCAAATGACCTACGATGAAGGTCGCAATGTCCTCTCCGTTCGGCGGAGAGACCCGGACGCGGGTCCTCGTCGCGCTGAGGCTCCTCGACGAAAGCTACCCGCGCGAGCTCGCGCGGCTTCTCGGGGTCTCCCTTTCCTCCGTCCAGCAGGCGGTCCGAAGCCTCGAGCGTGACGGACTCGTGGCCGTGCGGACGATTGGCCGCACCCGCCTCACGCAGATCGATCCACGCTACTTCGCGCTGCGCGAGCTCGTCGCGTACCTCGGGCGGCTCGCGGAGGCGGAGCGGAAGCTAGCTGCAGCAGTAGCGGAATTGCGGCGAAGGCCGCGCCGAACGGGAAAGCCCCTGTGAGACTCTCGGCGGCCTCCAGCCTCGAGGAGACCGCGAGCAGCCCGAAGCGGGCTCGGGCCGAGCGCAAGCCCGTCGCGTCGAGATCAAGGGGTCGCCGGGCGAGACCAGGAGCGCTCGGCGCCCTCCTGGCCGTAGCCGTGATGGCTGGCTCCGGAACGGCCGCTTCCCAGACCTGGAGCGGCTTCGTCGAGACCCGGGGATTCGCCTACGCGGACCGCGCCTCGGAGCGCGACCCCTGGGTCGTCGGCTGGGCGACCGCGCAGGGGACCGTCGAGCAGAGGGTCGCTGCGTCGCTGCGACTCTCCGCCACGCTGCGCACCGAGGTGTTGTCGACCGGGGACCGGGACCTCTTCCTCGACCTCGCCGATCGCGACCTCCGCCGGACCGCCATCTCCCTCCGCGAAGCGTGGCTCTCGTGGAGCGTCGCGCCGACCGTCGACGTCGAGGCGGGGCGCTTCCTCCTTGGGTGGGGCAAGACCGACGGCTATTCGCCCGCCGACGCCTTCCTGCCGCGTGATCTGACCGACCCGTTCGCGGACGAGAAGCTCCCGCTCTGGGGCCTTCGCTCCCGCGGCCAGGCCGGCACGCTCCGCTTCGACGGCGTCTTCGTCCCGCTCGGAACGCCGTGGCGCGTTCCCGTCTCCTCGCCCCGCTTCGCGCCGGTCGATTCCACCGTCGCGGGCCTTCCCGTCGTCCTCGTCGACGGTGAGAACGACCTCCCGCGCACGGGATGGGGCGCCCTCCGCCTCCTCGCGACGTTCGGCGACTGGGACGTCGGCGCCTGGGGGCGCACCGGCATCCGCCCGGCACCGCTCCTGACGCCGCGACCCGACAGCGCCTTCCTCGACGGCGACGCGGTCGCCCTTCCGGCCGACCGCCGCTACGCCCGGGAAGACGCCGGCGTCAGAGCTCTCGCGCGTCCCGGCGCGTGGGTCCTCCGCGCCGAGGGGCGGCCCTCTTCTCGGACGATCCCGGCTCGGCGACGCGCTCGTCTGGACCGTGGGCGCCGGAGCGGGCCTTCGGCGACGGAACTCTCCTCCTCACGCTCGCCGCGAATGCGCGCGGCACGCCCGTCGACCCGCTCCTCCTCTTCGACAGGGCCATCCTCCCGGCCTTCCTCGCGATCTGGCAGCGGACGGAGAGGTGGGGAAGCTGGCGCGCCGTCTGGACGCAGGGCCTTCGCCACGGCGACGGCCTCGTGAAAGGCGAGGTCTCGTGGGCGCGACGGACGCGCTCGCCCTCACCCTCGGCGCCGACCTCCCCCTACGGCTCGAGGTACGGACCGTTCGGGTCGCGACCGGAGCTGCGTCGGGTGAGGACGGCGATTCGCTGGCCTGGTGATCGGGGCCGCGCATCCGGCTGCCGCCGGGGCTCGCAATACCGTCGGCCTCTCCCGTACCCTGTGCGCCATGGCGAAAACGGATCGAGCCCTGCCGCAAGAGCCCCGAGGAGCGCCTCGACGACCTCCTCCCGGGGCACCGGGAAGCCCTCGCTGAAGAACGAGGGGGGCAAGTACGTGGCCCGCGCGATCGCGTCGTCGGACTCGCTCCCGAACGGCGTGAAGTTCTTCGCGTACGCCCTGCTGGCGGCCGACGCCGAGGACGAAGACGCCGCGCTCGAGGCCCTGGAGATGGCGGAGAGCTACCTCGAGATCGCGAGAAGGGACCTGGGCCGCCGCTTCACGAAGGAACTCGGCGAGCTGCGATTCCTCGAGCGCGGCATCGCCCTGAGGAGCGACCGCGGGGAGTTCGAGGAGGCGCTCCCGCCTGTGCGACGTGGCGCTGGGCCTCGGGCTGGGCGAAGAGTACGAGAGGAAGAGGGCGTCACTCCTCAGGATGACGTAGGGGGCCGGCCTCGCGCAGCCGTGCCCGCGAGAGGGAGACCGCTCAGCGCCTTCCGTCGAGCGTGCGCTGGATGGCCTGGGCGTCGTTCCGGGCGGTCGTCGCCTTCTTCTCGGCGTGCGCCTTCCTGTCGGATTCGCGCTTCGTCCGGTGCTTGAGGACGTACGGAGGCCACCCCCGCGACGGCGAGGGCGAGAAGGACCCAGATGGTGGTGGTCATGCTCCGCTTCTTCCTGGGCGACCTACGAAAACGGGGGGTCCAGGCCGAGCCCGGAACCCCCGCTGACGTTAGGTCAGTGGTTTGTGGAACTGTCGGGCTAGTAGCGGCCGCGTCCGCCGCCGCCGCCGGTCCGGCTCTCCTGCGGCTTGGCCTCGTTCACGCGGATGGCGCGGCCGTCGATCTCGCGGCCGTTGAGGCGCCCATCGCCTTCTGCGCGTCGGAGTTCGACATCTCGACGAAGCCGAAGCCCTTCGAGGAGCCGGTGTCGCGGTCCGTGATGACGCGGGCCGACTCGACCTGGCCGTAGGGCGAGAAGAGTTCGTTGAGGTGGAGTCCGTGGTGTTGTAGGAGAGGTTTCCAACGTAAAGCTTCATCTGGAGTCCTTGCAGTGAGCGGCCGTCCTGGGACGGCCGGGTTCGAGGGGGTGGAGACTAAGAGCGTGACCGACGGGGCTTGCTTGGTACGCTGTGCCGCGCCATCGATCTCGTAAGCGGGAACGAGCGAGGAGACGGAGAGAGACCTTGCGACGAGAAGAGTACCACGCTTCCCGCGCCGGCCTGGTCTGGGGTCGAACTTACGGCTCAGGTGCGCCTTTCTCGGAGATGTCCTTCGCTCTGGCGACGGCCTTCCCGAAACGCGGGTCCCGGCGGAGGTTGAAGAGGTCGTCGTCGTCCTCGATCCGGCGATACGAGCTGAACCCTGCCTCGATGGCCTTGTCGAGCCACGCGAACGCCGCGTCCTTTTCCTTCAGGCGCGCGTGGGCGCAGGCGAGGTTGTACATCGTGGCTTCCGGTAGCCGAGGTCGAGAGCCTTTCGGTAGGCCCGGGCGGCCTGCCGGTCGTTTTCCGCGGCGAGGCTCGCGTACCCGAGGTTGGACCAGCCGCGGCCGCTGCCGGGGTGGCGCTTCAGGTAGCTCTCGAAGCGGGTCGTCGCCTCCTCCCCTTCCGCGACCATCTGCGACCGGAGCAGCCGGGCCCCGAGGCTCGGGAAGCCGTCGAGGGTGAGCTCCTCGGCGTCCCTCAAGAGCTGCTGGAAGCGCGGTTCGGCGCGGAGGCCGTCGAGGTCGTCGTCCTCGCGGAGGTGGTCGGGGTCGTCGAAGCCGGCGTCGAGGGCGCGCTGGAGAAGGTCCATCGCCTCCGCCTTCTGGCTCGCGAGCGCCCGGGCGCAGGCCGCGTTGTAGAGGGACGTTCCCTCCCGGACTCCCGCCTGGGCGGCGGCGACGAACGCACGGGCCGCGCGGTCGTAGTCGGCGTACCGGAGAGGTCCCGGCCACGTCGTAGAGGGCGCGACCATCCGGCGGGGTGCGGGTGACGAGGAGGTCGAAGCGTTCGGCCGTCCGGCGGACCTTCGCCAGGTCGCGGCCGGCCCGTGCCTCTCGCGCCTTCCTCTTGAGCTCCGTCCAGCGGGGATCGGAATGGAGCCCGTCGAGGTCGGAGTCGTCGAGGTGTCCGTGAACGTCGAAGCCCCCCTGCATCGCCTTGTCGAGCCACTCGAAGGCGAGGTCCTTCTCTCCCTTTCGGGCCCTGGCGCAGGCGATGTTGAAGGTGGCGACCTCTTCGCGGTAGCCGGCCTCGATCGCCTTGCGGAACGCATCGATGGCCGCGTCCCACCGCTCGTCCTCGTGGAGCTCCATCCCGCGATCGAACCACTCCGACCCGCTCCGCCTGTCGCCGCCCTGCTCGCGGGCGGGGGTTCCCGTGTTCGGCGGTACGGTCTTCTGCCCTGCGGGGCCGGTCGCGAGGGCCGTCGATCCGAGGAGGGCGGCGAGGGCGAAAGCGCCGGGCACGAAGGCGCGGCGCATCGTCCCGGCGAAGGTCGTCCGGTTACGGCTCGACGGCCCCCCGGGGGGGAGATCGTGTGTCATGGCAAGGGATACGAGAAGACCGAGCCTCGTGTTTCCGGCGACGGAAAGGGCCGGACGGCGCGTGCCGACCGGCCCTCGGGGATTCCGCCTGGAGCGATGCCGCGGCTACTTCACCTTCTCGACGATCGGAAGCTTCGGGTAGAGGGCCTTCACGGCGTTCAGCAGCGCCTTGATCGACTCGTTCCCGCCGACCTCCGACTTCGCGTCGGTGAAAGCGAAGTCCGAACCTTTCGCCATCTGGAGCTCGACCTCGTGGCAGAACTTTCCCTCCGGCTTGGCGAGGCACTCCGTGCGCACGGCCTTGAGGCCGGCCGGGAACATCTCGAAGCTGTCCGCCTGGTTCGTCCCGTCCAGCCACTCGATCTTGTCGGCCTTCAGGACGAGCTTCCCGCCGCGGTTCTTCGACCAGAGGCTGGTCTTGCGGACGAGACCGTCGACCTCGATCGACGACGGCACGGGTGCCGGACCGCTCGACCGGCCGGTGCCCGTCCCGGCGGCGACGAGGGGAGCATCCATGAGCGCGCGGATGACGCCCTCGGGGACCTTGTTCTCCTTCAGGTAGATCAGGTCGTTCAGCGAGGGGCGCTGCTCCACGCCCTTCTGCATGAGCTGGTCGACGATGAGCTTCTCGGAGGTCCCGGCCTGGACGGCCTTGACGACGTCCACGGCTCTCGGGTTGTCGGGCTGGGTGCCGGAGGAGAGCGTGGCCGGCGAGGCCACGGCCGGCGCGGGCGCGGCCGGCGGAATTCGCGAGGAGCGCCGAGACGACGCTCTCGGGAACACCGGCGTTGCGGAGCTTGTCGGCGTCCGAAGGCGTCACGGCGGAGACCGTGTTCCCCGGGTCGTTGACCTTCGCGAGGATGTTCTCTGCCGACGCCAAAGCTGTGCGCGGCGAGGATCTTGTCGACGGTGATCTCTTCCGCCGTGACCGGGGGCGCGAGCAGGAGCGCCAGGAGTGTGATGGTCGTTCTCATGTCTTCCCCCTTGTTGGGGTCGATTCTAGCCACAATCCAGCGAGCGGCCAGCTCGGCGTTCGCGCCGGGGAGGTCGCAACTGCCTCTGCATCACGAGGTTCGGCGTCCAGTTGTCGCGGAGGAGGTTTCCAATATCATTCCCCCATGATCGGGACGGAAAAGGTCCTCGTTGGTGGACAGACCGCTTCGGGCGAGACCGAAAACTACGATGTCGTCGTCATCGGCGGTGCCCTCGCCGGCGCGGCCACGGCCATCCTCCTTCGGCGACGCAGCCCGGGCCTGCGCGTCCTCGTGGTGGAGAAGTCCGAGGCCTTCGACTGGAAGGTGGGGGAGTCGACGGTCGAGATCTCGGCCTACTTCCTCACGCGGGTCCTCAAGCTCTACGACCACCTGAGCCGCGAGCACCTCGGCAAGCAGGCGTTTCGCTACTGGTTCCACAACGAGAAGGTCACGCGCCTGCGCGAGGCCTCGGAGGTGGGGTCGACGCAGCTCGCGCGGACGCCCGGCTTCCAGCTCGATCGCGCCGTCCTCGACGAGCACGTCCTGAAAGTGGCGGCCTCGGAAGGGAGCGAGGTCTGGAGGCCCGCGAAAGTCGTCGACTTCACTCTCGAAGGGGAGGCGGGTAACGCAGTCACGGTCGAGAAAGCGGACGGGACGAAGGTGACCGTCCGCGCGAAGTGGGTCGTCGATGCCACCGGGCGGCAGGCTCTCCTCGCGAGGAAGCGCGGCGGGATCAGGCCGGTCGAGGGGCACCCGACGTCGTCGATCTGGGTCCGGTACCGGAACGTGAAGGACCTCGACGGCACCGAGGTCGTGGGCACCGACCCGGCCGACCCGTTCGTCCGCGGAGTCATCGCCTCGAGGCGACTCGCCACGAACCACTTCACGGGCTGGGGCTACTGGATCTGGTTCATCCCGCTGCGCGGCGGGGAGACGAGCGTCGGCCTCGTCTGGGACACGCGCCTCGTCCAGCCCGAGGGGGCGACGCCGCTCGAGAAGCTGACGCACTTCCTGAACGCGAACCCGCTCACGCGGGAGATGCTCGAGCACGCCGAGCCGGTCGAGGGGGACTGCCGGTACCTCGGAACGTTGCCGTATTTCCTCGACACGTTCATCGCGCCGGGCTGGACCTGTGTCGGCGACGCGGGCGGGTTCCTCGACCCGTTCTACTCGCCCGGCCTCGACCAGATGAGCTTCTCCGTCCACATGCGCGTGGACCTGATCCTGAAGGCGCTCGCCGGGACCCCGCGGCGGAGATGGAGAAGGAGTACGCGGTCCACAACAAGGGGTACGGCCGCTTCTTCCGCTATTTCTACGAGGCGATCTACCGCGACAAGTACCACCTGATGGGCGACTACGACACCATGACGACGGCGTTCCTGATGGACACCGCACTCTATTACCTCGTCGCCGTGAAGCCCGTCTACCGCTGGTCGGCCGAGAGAATCGGCATACCCCCTTACTACGGCGAGGGCGCCGAGATCGGCCTCTACCCGATGCGCTTCTACCAGGGAAGGCTGATTTCGATCGCGAAGCGGAAGAAGGCTCTCGGCATATACGGAAACCACAACGCGGGACGGCGGCCCGGCTTCGTCGGCTTCTCGGTGAGGAGCTCGATCCTCGTCATGCTCGCGCACGGCCTCGCGCGCTGGGCGAAGGCGGAAGCCGCGAATGCGCTGACGTACCTCTGGAAGCCGAAGCCGCTCGAAGGTCCGCAGCCGATCCTGCCCCCGCGCCGCGCCGAGGCCGCTGGCCCCGGCCTCGAGGCAGCGGCGCGCGGATGACGCGAGAAGGCCTTTGAAGCGGGTTCGGCAGGGGTGGGTGCCCGCTGCTCTGGGCGCCGCGTGCGCGCTTCTGCTGAGCGCGGCCCCCGCCCGAGCCTGGGACGTCGACGCCCTCGTCCTCGAAGCCGCCGCGAGGCAGCGCGAGGGAGAGCTGGCCGCGGGACGCATCACCCTGGAGCGGGTCGAGGTGGAGACCGAGCTCGACGGGGAAGGTCGACGGAAGACGCCCGAGCGAAGGCGCTACACCGTCGTGATGGACAGGCGCGGGGTCGTCTCGCGCGAGCTCCTCGAGGTGGACGGCCGCGAAGCGACCGCAGAAGAGAGAGCGAAGTCGCGCAAGGAGGACGAGAAGCGACGGCTCGCGTCGCTCGAGGCGAACGGCGCCCGGTCCGACGAGGAGGAGCTGATGTCGGGGCGCGTTCCGCTCCTCGACCTCCTGCACCGGCTCCAGTTCCGGTACGTCGGCGAGGAGCTGCTCGACGGGCGCGCCACGCACGTCATCGCCTTCGGACCGAAGCCGGGCCTCGTGTCGAAGACGATCCGCGACCGCGTCCTGAACGCCTTCGCCGGCACGACGTGGATCGACGTCGCGGAGCACCAGTTGAGGAAGATCGACGGGCACCTGACGACCCCGGTGAAGGTCCTCGGGGGCGCTTTGCTCGACCTGAAGGGCGTGCGGCTCGTCTACGAGAGCCGCGAGGTGCTTCCCGGCACCTGGGCCCCGTGCCGCGAGGAGATCGGGATCACGGCGACGGCGGGGATGTTCCTCGGCGTCCGTCGCGAGATCCGCTTCGAGTTCTCGAACTACCGCAGCGCCCGGCCCGACGTCCCGCTGCGCGCCGCGCGCTGAGCCGCACCTGGACCGGGCGGCCGCGGCTCCCTGATCGAACGCGCTTCCCCTCCCCGTCCCGACGCATAATTCCCGTTGGCCCGGCGGGCGACGAGCGCGCCGGCGCGAGGGGAGTCGCCTCATGGCCATCGTCCTGAACGGCACGTCGCTGACGGTCCCGGACCTCGTTCGCATCGCGCGCCACGGAGAGAAGGTCGAGCTCGCCCCCGAGGCCCTCGCGAGGATCCGCGCCTGCCGTGCCGTCCTCGAGGAGAAGATCGACGCCCACGAGATCATGTACGGCGTCAACACGGGGATCGGCGAGTTCTCCGAGGTCGTCCTGACCGACGATCAGGTCAAGGACTTCCAGCGGTATCTCATCTACAACCACGCGGCCGGCATCGGCGATCCGGCGCCCGAGGAGTACGTGAGGGGCGCGATGGCGGGGCGCATCAACGTCCACGCGCACGGCAACTCGGGCTGCCGCCCCGTCATCACCCAGACGCTCGTGGAGATGCTGAACAGGGGCGTCACGCCCGTCGTCTGCCAGAAGGGCTCCGTCGGCGCCTGCGGCGACCTTGCGCCGATGTCGCAGGTCGCGCTCCTGCTGCTGGGCGAGGGGGAAGCGACGTACCGGGGCGAGCGCCTTCCCGGGAAGGTCGCGATGGAGAAGGCGGGAATCCCGGTCCCCGGCCTCATGGCCCGCGACGGTCTCGCCACGATCAACGGATCGAACCTCCTCACCGCGATGAGCGCGATCCATCTCTACGACATCGACCGATGGCTGAAGCAGGCCGAGATCGCCTGCGCCATGTCGCTCGAGGCTCTCTTCGCGAACTTCAAGCCCTACGACGTGCGCCTCCACCAGCTGCGCGGGTTCGCCGGGGCGATCCGCTCCGCGAAGGCGATCATGAGATGCGCCGGGGGGAGCGACCTGCTCACCGGCAAGCTGAAGACGAAGGTCCAGGACGCCTACTCGATGCGCTCGACGCCGCAGGTGATCGGCGCTGCGCACGACGCGGTGGCTTACGCGCGCGTCCAGGTCGAGACGGAGCTGAACGGCGTCGGCGACAACCCGATCTTCCTCCCCGAGGAACGCCTCACGCTCACGGGGGCGAACTTCCAGGGGACGCCCGTATCCCTCCCGATGGACATGATCGGCGCCGCGGTGACGATGGTCTCGGTCCTCTCCGAGAGGCGCCTGAACCGGCTCAACCACCCGGCCCTCTCCGTCGGCCTCCCCGCGTTCCTCACGAAGGGGGCCGGGATGTACTCCGGCCTGATGCTCAGCCAGTACACCGCCGACACGCTCATCGTCGAGCAGAGGATCCTGTCGATGCCGGCGTCGATTCAGTCGATCCCCGCGGCGGCCGACCAGGAGGACTTCGTCTCGATGGGGATGAACACCGCCATCAAGAACGGGCAGATCCTCGACAACGCGTACGGAATCCTCGGGATCGAGATGATGGCCGCGGCGCAGGCGCTCGACTTCCGCGAGTTCACGCCGGGACGGGGCGTTTCGGCCGCACGGCGGGTCGTGAGGTCCGTCGTCGACCACCTCGACGTCGACCGTCCCCTTTACCCGGACCACACCCGGATGAAGGAGCTCGTTCGGTCCTGCCGCGTCCTCGAGGAGGTCGAGAAGGAGGTCGGGCTCCTCGGCTGACCGGGGCGCGGGGTCAGGTCTACAATCTACACTCTGCGCGTCGCCGGCCGCTACCTTGCGGCAGGAGGGAAGAGGCGCGGGTCCGCGTCGAGAGGCGTCCCGAGCCTCACGAGGACCATCTCGGTGTCGTCCGCGGCGAGCGGACCACGACGGTCCTGGCTCCGGCTGCGCGCGCGTCCGTTCGAGAAGGGAAAGTTGTTGTCGGAGGCGACGAGGAGCGTCTGCCGGTCGACGACGTGAACCGACTCGATCGTGTAGAACGGGAGGCGGAAGAAGTCACCGTCGCTCCCGGCGCCCGACGGATCCGGAATCGCGAGAAGGTCTGCGAGGAGGGCTTTCCCGACGGTGCCGTCGTTGGAAGACGCCTGCGTCAGGTCCAGGAGGAAGATCTTCTTGAACCGCGGAGCCGCGAGGTCGTCACCGTGGTTGTCGCGCTCGATCATGAGGAGCTGGCGTCCGTTCACCGCCTTCAGCTCGCCGATCGAGACCGGCCCGGCGGCCGGGGCGGCGGCGTCCGGGTAGACGCGGGAGCCCGAGGCGTCGACGAGGGCCGCCAGGTTCACGGCCTGGCTCGGCATCTCGAGGCGCACGCGAAGGAAGCCGGGCGCGAAGGCGCGCTTCGCGACGTCGTAGACGTAGATCCTGAGGTCGCGGGGATCGTCCCCGATCACGGCGCCCTCGAGGAGCGCGTAGAGCGTGCCGCCGTCGGGGCTGATGGCGAGGCCCTCGGGGCCTCGGCTCGCGGCGAGGTTCGGGCGCTCGGCGTGCTCGCGGTCTGCGATCTTCAGGAACGGGTTCTGCGGCGACCTCACCCCTGGAAGCTCGATCGGGGCCTCGAGGATGCGTCCGTTCGCCGCGACGTGGAGGAGGAACGGGCCGAACTCTTCGCTCACCCAGAAGGTCCCGTCGGGCGCGCGGACGAACGACTCCGGGTCGAGATCGAAACCGGTCAGGATCCTCGCCGAAGGGTCGGCGCCGCACGCCGCCGGGGGCGGCGGGAGCGCGTTGTAGGAGAAGGGCGGAAGCGGCGTTCCCCTCTTCGGGTCGCACGCGATCGTCCAGGAGAGGCGGCGGTCAGGGTCGCTGAGGACGACGGTACCGTCGATCCTCGGGCCGGCGGGGTCGTTCCAGCGGGGATCGACCCTGTAGAAGACCAGCTGGAAGTCGGCCGAGTTCGGCCGCCAGGCGTAGCCGTTGTCCGCGAGCGCCCACCACGTTCCGAGCTCGGCCGGCACCATGCTCGAGAAGCCCTGGACCGGTTGGGCGGCGAGGTGGGGTCCCGCGGCCGGGCCGCGCACCCCGTTGGAGGCCGCGGTCGCGCGCTCGGTCTCCGAGAAGAAGGCCCCGGACGCCGGCGAGCCGTCCCGGAACGTGCCGGAAGGGAGGACGCTCCGGGCGACGAGCCGGGCCTGCGGCTCGGCGGCGCGCGCGCCGGGCGCCGCCGAAACGGCGAGGACGAGGACGACGACGAGGTGAGAGCGACGCTTCATCCGCAGCCTCCCGGCCGTGTCGAGGTCACGGCCTCAAGTCCTCTCCGGAAAGCAGGTTCTCCGGGGGCGCGCCGAGCCGGATGAGGAGCGCGACGAGGATCCGCTGCGCCTCGCTCATCTCGGCGCGGCGCGCGATGGCGAGGCGGGCGAGCGCGGGCTTGTTCGTGATGAGCCCGTCGACGCCACGGCTCATCATCGTGAGCATCCAGGCCGGGTCGTCCACGGTCCAGACGTAGACCTCCTGCCCGGCCCGGTGGGCGTGACGCACGAAGCGGCTCGTCGCCATCTTCTTCTCGACGGCGACGAAATCGGCACCGAGCCGGGTCAGGTCGCCGATCGCCTTCGCGGCGAGGACGCCGGTCCGCCACGCGGGCCGCAGCGCCTTCATCGTCTTCACCATCACGTGGTCGAGCGACATGAAGACGCAGTCGTCCGCCATCCCGGCCGCCTCGACGATCCCGACGACCTTCTCCTCGAGGCGCACGCCGTGGCCGTACTGCTTCAGCTCGACGATGACCTTCGAGCGCCCCTTGCAGACGGCGAGCGCCTCGGCGAGCGTCGGCACGCGCTCGGCGGCAAACTGCGGCCCGACGCGGCTGCCGATGTCGACCGAGCGGAGATACGCCGCGTCGGCCTCCCAGACCTTCGCCGCGTCGCCGCCGAGCTTCATGAGGTCGCTGTCGTGGACGACGAGGACCTCGCCGTCCTTCGACTCCTGGACGTCCAGCTCGACGTAGTCGGTCTCCTGGTCGACGGCGAGCCGGAACGCGGCGAGCGTGTTCTCCGGCGCCTCGACCGAGGCGCCGCGATGCGCGATGACCGCGACCGGCTGACTCTTCCGGGCCGGTGCCGCCACGAAGAGAACGACACCGATCACCGCGAGGACGGCGACCGCGGCCGTCGCGCCGAGGACGCGGCGCCGGGCCTGTCGGGAGACGGCGGGCGCCTCCTCGGCCGTGACGCCCGGTGCGCGCGGGGTCCGCGGCTCGCCGACGCGCAGATAGAGACGGAGCAGGAGGAGAGAGAAGACGGACGCGTTGAAGATCCCGGCCGCGAGAGCGAGGAGGACCCAGAAGGCCGCGAGTCCCGCGACGAACGAGACGATGCCGGCGAGCGAGTCTGCGACGTGAGGCGCCAAGCCCCGGCCGACCGCGGTCGGAAGTCGGGTCGCGACGGTGAGAACGACTGCGGCGATCGCGAGCCACGCCGCGAACGTCGCGAGGATGACGGGCCGGTCCCCGGTCGACCGGCGGCGGCTCTCTGCGAGGGCGCTCCGGGAGGTTCCGTCCTCGAAGAGGACGATCGGCAGGGCGAACGCCCAGCGGGCCACTGTGCGGACGAGGACGAAGACGAACGCGGCCGCGAGGAGCCCGACGAGGACGGCGGCCGCCCAGAAGGCGGGGGGCTTTCGCGAGAGGTAGAAATTGATGTCGTGACTCCGGAGGAGTACGAAGTAGACGAGCCCTCCCCCCGCTGCGAAGGGGAGGACGCCGAGGAGCACGCGCAAGAGCATGTGCGCCGTCAGGAGGAGCACACGCGGGGCGCGCGACACGGCGAAGAAGACGGCGCGACGGGCGTCGAGCCTCTTCCCCTCGGCGGCGGCGAAGCCGATCGCCATGAGGCCGCTCACCTCGAGCGCCGTGATCCCGGCGAGGACGGCACCTCCGAGGACGATCGCGAGGATGCCCTGGGGCGTCGTGAGGAGGACGGTCGCGATCTCGGTGTCCGCGACGACGCCTCCGCCCTGCCGCGAGACGACCCAGCGGAAGAGCAGCAGCGTTCCCGGCGTCAACGCCGAGAACGCGGCCGCCCTCCATGCGAGGTCGGCGACCGCCAGCTCTCTCCAGGAGAGGGCGAGGTCCCGAAAGGCCGCGGCCAGGACCGCGCGGGTCGTCTTCAGCATGTCTGCATCCTTCGAGAGTCCGGCTGGACGTGGGGGTCCCGGACGATTATCGGGGCGCAGGCGGGGAGGGGTCGGAAACGTCGGGAATCGGCAATCCGGCGGCCCGGCCCTCAGCTCCTCACGAAGTGGGGAATCTCGAACGGGACCGGCAGAGAGAGCTCGACGATCCCCCTGTACTCGCCGCCCTCGTACCACGGCGCCTGGTAGATGAGCTTCTTCACGCCGGCCTTCTCGATCGTGTAGACGTTCGTCCCGCCGGTCTTCAGCAGCTCCTCGAAGATCTCCCTCGCGCGCTCGGGGTGGCAGTCGAGGAGGCTCTTCCCGAGCAGCTCGCGCCCCCCGTCCTTCTCGTGGGTTTCGGCGGCCCGGTCGTTCATCTCGAGGGCCACGCCGCTGCGGTCGCACACCGTGATCGCAGCCTTCAGTTCCTTCACCCAGGCGCCTTC
Organism: Holophagales bacterium; assembly: GCA_016719485.1. Taxonomy (NCBI): domain Bacteria; kingdom Pseudomonadati; phylum Acidobacteriota; class Holophagae; order Holophagales; species Holophagales bacterium. The sequence goes on along the minus strand of JADJZB010000003.1, from coordinate 8,862 downwards.
TTCCATCACGTTCCTCTCTCGGCCCGTCGACCGGGCCGGACGCGGAGCGTCGATCATGCCTGACGCCTGCCCGTACATAATAGAAAATCAAGACCTGACCCCAGGCGGAGGGGTATCGTCGCGGCGCATGAAGAAGGCCGTCGACTCCTCCCTCGAGCTCTCGGTCCCCGAGATGAGGGCGCTCCTCGAAGCGGCGGGCGAGAGGTTGATCGCGCACGTGGCTTCGCTGCCGTCGCAGCCGGCGGCCGACGTGGAGGGGGCCGAGGAGCTGGCCCGGGAGCTCAGCGAGCCGGAGGCTCCGGAGAGGGGGGCGCCGGCAGGGGAGATCCTCGATCTTCTTTTCGACCGCGCGATCCCGAAGAGCTTCAACACGGCGGGGCCCGGGTATCTCGCCTACATCCCGGGCGGCGGCGTCTTCGCGGCTGCCGTCGCGGACCTGATCTCCGATGCCACGAATCGTTACGTCGGCGTCTGGCAGGCGGCGCCGGCGCTCGTCCAGCTCGAGACGAACGTCGTGCGCTGGCTCTGCGGCCTCGCGGGGCTCCCCGCGGGGAGCGGCGGGTACCTGGCAACGGGGGGCTCGCTCGCCACCTTCACGGCCGTCGTCGCCGCCCGGCGGGAGAAGCTCCCGGCCGACTTCCTGAAGGGGACGCTCTACGTATCCGGCCAGACGCACCACGCCGTGACGAAGGCCGCTTCTCTGGCGGGATTCCCGGCGGACAACGTCCGTGCGATTCCGTGGGACGAGCGGTTCCGGGTCCGCGTCGAACTCCTCGCCGAGCGGATCGCCGCGGACAGGGCAGCCGGCCTGACGCCGTTCTTCGTCTGCGGGAACGCGGGCACGACGAACACGGGGGCCGTCGACGACCTCCGCGCTCTCGCCGACCTCTGCTCGCGGGAGCGACTCTGGTTCCACGTCGACGGGGCCTACGGGGGCTTCTTCCTGCTGACGGAACGGGGCCGGAAGGCGATGGCAGGGATCGAGCGGGCCGACTCCGTCGTCCTCGATCCTCACAAGGGCCTCTTTCTCCCGTACGGCACCGGGGCGCTCCTCGTGCGCGACGCCGCGGCCCTGCGACGTGCCCACGCCGCCGGCGCCGACTACCTGCCGCACATGCAGGAGGACCCGGGCTTCGTCGACATCTGCGAGATCTCGCCGGAGCTCTCGCGGGCCTTCCGGGGCCTGCGCGTCTGGCTGCCGATCAAGCTGCACGGTCTCGGCGCGTTTCGCGCGAGCCTCGACGAGAAGCTCGACCTCGCGCTCCACGCTGCGCGGGAGCTCGCGGCGATGCCGGGGATCGAGATCGTCGCCGGGCCGCAGCTGTCGATCGTGGCGTTCCGGCTCGTGCAGCCGGGCCTCGACGCGGAGGCGCTGGACCGCCTGAACCGGGACCTGATCGCGAGGGTGAACGCGCGGCAGCGCATCCACATTTCGGGGACGGTCCTCGGCGGCTCCTTCGTCCTGAGGATCTGCGTCCTCTCGTTCCGGACGCATCTCGAGCGGCTCGACGAAGGTCTCGAGGACATCCGCGCGGCGATCGCCGAGACGTGACGGCGGCGACGCCTCACCCAGAATAGAAAATCAAGACCTGACCCCAAGCTCGGCCCTTCCGATGAGCTGCCCGTGCGCGGTCTCCACGTCGAGACGGACGCGCTGACCAGGGCGGAGGGCGGGGAAGGACGCACCGGACCGCGAGCGGAAGCCCAGGCCCCGGCCACCGGTGATCTCGATCAGGCGGCCTTCCCGGACGACGGTCCCGTCGACGGACCAGACGTGCCGCACTCCCTCCCGGAGGCCGGCAGGGGCACGGATCGCGGCGACGGCCATCAGGCGCACGGGAACGCCGGCCGGGAGGAAGGCGAGCGGCGTGGCGACGTCGCGACCGTTCTCCGCGAGCCGGGTGCCGAAGTGGACCGTGGCGAGCTTCAGCGGGGCGGGCGGTACGGCCGGGCGACCCAGCGTGACGAGGGCGAGGAAGAGGAGGCCCACGCCCGCGGTGCGGACGGCCGTGCGGAAAGGGTGCCCCTCTTCGTGCCGCGCGACGAAGGAGACGAACACCGCCGTCGCGAGAGCACCGCTTGCCGCGAGGTTCCAGACGCCGCCGACCTGCCAGGCCATCGGGAGCGTGATGTTCACGCAGGCGAAGGCGATGAACGCGAGGAACACCCCGAAGAGGGGCCGGTGCCGCGCGACGAACTCGTCGTAGACGACGTCGATCGTCGCCGCCAGGGCGGCGAGGACGAGGCACACCATGAAGAGGATCTGCCGGGAGGGGTACGTCGCGCTGCCGTGGTAGAGCGGAAGAAGGAAGAAGGCGAGCGCCTGCAGCAGGTACTTCTGCCCCCAGAGGACGAGCTTGCGGGCCGCTCCTTCCCGCTCTTCGGGAATCCACGAGCTGGCCAGGACCGCGGGCAGGACGAGGCTCGTCAGCCAGACGACGCCCACCGAGACGAGGCCGAACCGGAGGAGCTGCGGTCGCGTGGCCCCGACGGCGAGGAACGCGATGCCCCAGCCGAGCGCCCAGAGGCTGTGGAGAGTCCAGAAGACGCCCTGGTGGCGCGCGGCGAACCGCACCAGCCCTCGGAGGCGGTCCAGGAACGTCATCTTCACGTCGTCTGCCTCTCCCCCGCGATCTCTCGCGGCCGGACAGGATACCTACGCCCCGCGGCTCCCGCGCAGCTTCTCGAGCGCGACGAGCCGCTCGATGGTGTCGAGCTCGAGGTCGTCCTTGCCGAGCTCGCGCAGGCGCGTCCACTCCCGCCGCAGCGCGCGCGAGAGAGCCTCGGGGAGCGACCGGAGCCAGCCCTCGATCCGCAGGTCGACGAACTCCCTCTTCTCTTCGATCGTCAGCTCGCGGGCGAGGAGGAGGCGGGTCGCATCCTCGGCGTCGACGAGCCCTTGCAGCACCGTCCAGCGATCGCCGGGGGGCTCGGCGCAGAGCGCCGCGAACGACCCGCTCGACGTCTCGCGGATCAGCTCCTCCTCCCGCGTCGTCCGGCTCTCGTGCTCCTTCGTCTCGTCCCAGCTCTCCGCGTCCTCGGCGAGCCAGCGGAGGTACTCCATGGCGAAGAGGCAGGTCGGCAGGACGAGGTCCTCGCGCGTCCGCGCGTCCACCCAGAGCGCCGCCGAGGCCCGCAGGCAGCGGCGGGCCGTGGTCTCGGCCAGCTTCTTCCCGAAGACGAGCGCCGCCGACTCCCTGACGAAGCAGGGGAGCTCGGTGGCGATGATCTCGCGGTAGCCAGGGACGTGCCTCTCGAGGAGGACCGCCGCACGCCGGTCGAGAGCGACGAGGTCGCTCGTCACCGCAGGAAGGCCGAGCGTCGTGCACCCGAGGTTGTAGACGATGGCGCGCGGGAGGGTGACCCCCTCTGGCCACGCGTCGCGCAGGTCACGGTTATCGGGCAGGGTCGCGCCGCCGCCCCACTCCTCGGGATAGGTCGGAATCGACCGGCCGTAGTTCACCGAGCCGGTCGCGCGGATGCGCACGCGCGTCTGCGGCACGAGCCCGCCGAAGGGGGCGAGGAGCGGGGCGATGCGCAGGAGAGTCTCGGTGTGCGCCTTCACCCCCGCTTCCAGGAGCCGCATGAGCGCGTCGTGGTCGGCGGACGACACGACGGGTGCGAAGCCCCCGGAGGCGACGGCAGCCCGAAACGCCGCGGCGAGGCGCGCGGCCTCGGCAGGGGCGTCGGCACGGATTCCCTGCATCGTGACGCCGTCGGCGCGCGAGAACTGGCGGACGACGCCGGGGTGATTCGGGTCGAACCCGCCCCGGAACCCCGCGCGTCCGGCGCCGATCAGGAAGGTGACGCGCGGCGCCGGCTCCCCGGCCTTCTTCGCGAGGGCGGCGAGGCGGCGTTCGGCCTCCTCCCGCCCGGCGAGGGCGAGCGTGCAGGCCGCGTCCGTCGCGATCTTGCCGCTCTGCTCGGCCGTGTCCGACATCGCCACGAAGACGCGGACGACGGCCTCCTCGCGGTCGAAGCGGGTCCCGAAGACGCTGGCCGTCGGGAGGCCGGGGAGGCCGTGTCCGCGCTCGAGCGCGAGATAGAACGCCTCGAGAAACTCGGGGAGGTGCGCGAGGGCGCCGACGTTCTCGCAGAGCGGAACGAGCCGGACCCGGGAGATCTTCTCGACGAGCGCGGCCCGGAGCGTCTCGGGAACCTTCTTCCCGAGAAAGACGTCGGCGTGCCCGTCCGCCGCTTCGAAGAGCCCGGCGATCGCCGCCCGGTAGAGCGTCCCGATCTTGATGACGGCCCCGATCTCGGCGATCGAGTTCACCTGGGGGACGGTGATCTCGGGAAGCGCGTTCTGGACGGGGGTGATTCCCACCTTCTCGCAGGCGAGGTGGAAGAGGACGTTCGCGCGGGCGACCGAGCCGAGAATCCGGACGATCTTCTCCTCGTCCTGCTCGATGAAGGGGTTCGGAACGCGGAAGAGGAGGTGGCGGTCCTCGCCCGGGACGATTCCCTCGCGCAGGAGCGCGAGGACGACCCTCTCGGGCAGGTCGAGCCATTCGGGGCTGATCTGACGCCCTTCGAAATCGAGGAGGACCTCGCTGCAGGGCCCGAGGAGGTCGGTGATCGTCTCCTCGTATTCCGGCTTCGCCTCCACGAGGGGGTTCCACTCGAGGTGCTTCAGCGCGAGCTTCGCCCGGCCGGGCGTTCCGGCCGGGGCCGCGTGGAGCGCTCTCTCGAGCTGCTCGGCGCGATGGGTCGTCGCGTCGGGGTGCTTCGTTCCCGTCAGGCGGAGCGTCTCGCGCCGCGGGTTCGCGAGGAACGTCTTCCGTGCCTCGGCGAACGCCTTCGGGTCGAGACCGTCGAGGGCGTCGTAGCCGTCGGCGGTACAGACGCTCTCCCAGATCGCGTCGAGGGACGTACGGGCGGCCGCGCCGGACGGCGCGGGAGCGCTCGATCCGAGGCGTCCCTGCTTCGTGATCCGCGCGCGGACGCGGTCGATGAAGACCGAGAGCTCCTTCACGTCCTTCGAGCCGTACGAGAGCCGCTGCCACGTCCCGTAGCGGGACGCGTCGGAGCCGGCGAAAGCAATGAACGGTATTCCACCGACGCCGCCGGAGAGGAGGAGCTCGAAGGCGTCCACCGAGTCCTTCACGACGGCCCTCTCGTGGATGCCGCCGCGGAGCCGGTCGAACGGCTCGCCGACGAGGCCCGGGAAGGCGAGGGGGGCGTAGAACGTGCCTCCGAAATCGGTCCGCTCGACGCCGAGCGGGGCCAGCTCGTCGGCGGCCTTCGCCATGAAGTCGCGTCGCTCGCGCATGTAGGGAGACGGTCGCCGGAGAACCGCCAGAGGGCTCTGCAGGGCGGCGAGAGCCCAGTCCTGGGCGAGCGTCGAGGGCGTGGCGACGAGCCAGGCCGAGAGGTTCGCGAGGATCTCGCGGGCCCGCACGCCGCCCGCGCGGATCTGGTCGGAGATCACCATCCAGCAGGCGCGGGCACCGGTGGAGGCGCCGAACATGTCCATTTTGGACAGGCCCGACAGCGAGACGACCCAGTCGCGCCACTCGGGCTCGGCGAAGGCGGGGTTCACGAACCAGCCGACGTAGTCGAGCCGCTGGTAGACGGAGTCGTAGAGGACGTAGCAACGATGCTTCACCGCGACCCGGACGAGCTCTTCCACGAGGGCGCGCGGGTAGACGCGACCGGTCGGGTTGTGCGGGTTGTTCAGGATGACGGAGGAGATGCCCCCCTTCGAGAGGAGGCGGTCGAGGTCCTTCGGGTCGGGGAGGAACCCGGGCGCGGAGGTCGGGAGCTCCACCAGCTTCTTGCCGGCGCGTTCGACGTACCAGTCGTACTCCCAGCTCGGCCGCGGAACGACGACGCCCGAGCCGTCGGCCCCGAGGACCTCGAGGACCATCGCGAGGCCGGAGCGCGTGCCGGGCGTGAAGAGGACCTCGTCCGGGAGGGAAGCGCACCTGCGATGCGGGGGTAGTCCAGGAGGCCGTCGCGATTGAAGAAGTCGGCGACCTCGCTCCGCACGTCCATCCGGCCGACCGCGGGGCCGTAACTGTGGACCGTGTTCCGCGTGATCCGCTGGGCGGCCCTCACGACCTCCGGGTGCGGCGCGAAGTCGGCGTTCTTGTAGTCGCCCTGCGTCAGGTCGAGGGCGCCCTCCTGCTGGACGCGCCGCGCGAAGAGGCGGACGAACGGCTCGGGGGTGGAGAGGGCGCGCAGGGAGAGGCCGCCTGCGGACGGACTGGGAGAAGCGGGCTTCGTCGTCGGCTCGTTCTTCTTCACGGCACGGTCCTCCCTGAATGCTCCACGGATGGGGGATCCCCATTCGATCATCCGGCACGCTGCGGTGCGGCGGGAGTCTGCACGAAACCAGGCCGGGAATGCACCCCTGGCCACGGCCGTGCCGCCGGCAGGGCAGAAGTGAAGACCCGACCCCACCCCCCCGGCGGGCCAGGCCCCCGAGCGGGGGCCTGGCCGACGGATCAGAAGTGCGGGGCGGCGGCCGCGACCGCGGCGCCCGGGGTGATGGAAACACCGAGGGCGGCGAGGCTTCCCTCGATCGCCCCGAGGACCGCGACCACTTCGGCGGCGCTGATGTTTCCCATGTGACCGAGGCGGAAGGCCTTGCCGGCGATCGGGCCGAGACCGCCGGCGAGGACGGCGCCCCTGCCGGCAACCTCCTTGCGGAACGCGGCGTCGGCGACCCCCTCGGGGAGCAGGACCACCGAGAGCGTGTCGGCACGGCAGCCGGCGTCGGTGAAGAGCTTCAGGCCGAGCGCCTCGAGTCCGGCCCGGAAGCCGGGCGTTCCCCGCGTGACGCGCGCAGCGGGTGGAAACACCCTCCGCGTGGACCATTCAGCGCCTCGGCGAGCGCGACGGATCTCGTTCACGCACGGCGTCGAGTAGTGCTTCCGGGGTCCAGCATGACGGGGCAGCCAGCGCATCACGTCGGCGTAGTAGGCGGGGCGGAGGTGCGCGCCTTCCGGTGCGCCATGGCCTTCTCGGAGAAGAGGCAAGAGGGCGACACCCGGGAGGGGCGCGATCGCCTTCTGAGGTCCGGTGAGAGGGACGTCCAGCTTCCAGGCGTCGAACTTCTCCTCGACCCCGCCCGTCGCGGACGCCGTCGAGGATGACGAGCTCCGGCCGTCCTTCAGGGCCTCGAGGTAGGCCTCGAGCGGGGGACGGTCCCGGGGAACTCCTCGACGAAGGAGGGTGCCACGTGGGAGGTGGTCGGCTGGGCCAGCGCATGGAGGATGCGGGTGTGGACCGGTGACGGTCCCGGGATCATCGTGAGCGTTTCGTTGATCAAGGCGGCTCCCTTCTCGCTCCGCCCGGCGCTGCGGAGGACGTTTGCACGCGGCGCGAGGGCTCGTCAGATCCAGTTGATGTCGGTCCCCGGGGGAGGTGGGGTAAGATGGAAAGGTACTTCGAGGGTTCTCCCTTCGAGAGCCCCTCGTGTCGTGGATGATCCTGCGCGGCAGACGTGGGGCGAGCGCCTCGTCACCACGGGATCCAGGATGCCGGATGCGGTGTGATCCCGCCGCGCCTCCCGTGACGATGATGATCCTGCCGGTCACTGGAGTGGGAAGTGGCACCGATCGTCATCCCTTTCACCGCGGTCCTCGACTTACTGGGGCGGTGCGCGCGGCAGTCGTGGTAAGGCGACGGTGTCGCTGTCGATGCCGCTTCGCTCGCAGGCGCGGTGGGCGTGGTAGTGGCTTGGCGGCAACAGAGAAGGACCCAGGCGACGCTGGCCCCGAGTCGACCAGGCCCCTTGGAATCGCCGCCCTGTGGTTGGGCTCCGGTTTCCTCCCATTGCTCGGGTGTTATAAGCTCAATGGTGGTGATGCTGTCATCCTGCTGGGATGATGGGCTTAAGGATGCCGGACAGGATGTATGGCCGGCAGGCAGCATTGACGAGGATGTGGATGGATCCTGAGAAGGACCATAGGAGCAGCGGAATTGTCCCCATGAAGATGTCCTGTCCTGCTTCCCAACAGACCCGTGGTGGCAGCACTTCGTGCTACTAAGGAAGTGGACTGGGGCGAGATCAGCTGCCCATGACCCCGCTGGGAAGAGAATGGTTGGGGAAGTCGTCAGGATGGAAGGCCCGGTGCTGGAGGTAATTCCAACCGTCACCCGCCGCAGCTTCTCGTAAGAGGGTCGGCTGAGGACGGAATTGACCCGGTCGGTGGAAGACGCGAAGCCAGCCGATGACCGGGGAGAAGATCGCAAAACGCCTGCTCATAGGGTGAAGCGGAAGGAACAGACTGAGTGGAATGACATCCCCAGAGAGTAGTTCGGTGAGGAACCTGGGAGACTGATGACTGAGGCGAGGGTGACGAGCGAGAAAAGGAGCCGTTTCAAAGGTCAGCTGGAAACACCCGGAGGCTCGTGACGGAGCTGACCTGGAGGATCGCCATCGCGATGGAGGGCGGAGAGAGCATCGCCGCCGGAGCGTGAAGAACTCCCACTTAGTCGCTGCGGCCGTAAAGGCTCTATCGCCCTGATCGGGGCGGCTCTTCCGTGACGACACCGTCCAGGCCGGGCCAGTGCGGGCATGTAAGGCGACGAGCCACCTAAGTCCCGAGGATCAGGTTCTAAGGCGGCGTTCCCGATCTTCGCGACGCCACTTCAGGATCGAATTCCGCGACTTTGCTTTCGCTTCTGAAGATCTCGCTGAAGGAGTACCGCTTTCTCTGCTGGCTGGTCGCCGTGATGTCGTGGTCGGTCGAAGTGCCAGATGGTCTTCGGCTTCCAGAACGACAGGAAGATGACGAGCGTCACGAGGGAGATGGGGCGAGGCCGCGATGGCGGGGACCCGCGGGTCCGGGCGACGTGGAAAAGAAGTACGACGTCGCCGCGTAGTTGATCCTGGCGATGAGGCAGGGCGGG
>JADJZB010000001.1 GCA_016719485.1 Holophagales bacterium | reverse complement strand
GTTCTCGACTTCGGCCTCGCGAAAGTCCAGTCCGTACCGGAGGACGACGGAGCCAGCCGTCGCTCACGACCGACGGTCTCGTCGTCGGCACGGCGCAGTACATGTCTCTGAGCAGGCGAGCGGAAGAAGGTCGACGCGCGCAGCGACATCTTCTCCCTCGGCATCGTCTTCTACGAGCTCCTGGCGGGAAAGCTCCTTCGAAGGGAGACGCTGGTCGATGTCATGTACGCCATCCTCCACCTTCGGGCACCCGCCGATTCCCGGCTTCGGTGAAGCGGCGTCGTCCGGGGGTCGCCGAAGTCGCGGACCGGGCCCTTCGCAGCGGACCCGGCCCAGCGATTCGCCTCGATGCGCGAGATGGCCGCCGCGATCGTGAGTGTGCTGGCCACCGGGGCCGGGAGCTCGGCGAGCCCGCACCCGCCCGCACCGCGTCCGCGCGGTTCCGACGATGTCGGCGCTCCTCGGCGGTGCCGGCCCCGGAGCCGCCGGCGGCTCGCGCTCGCCGTGGGGGCGTGCTTCCTCGCGGCCGTCGCCGGTGCAGCCGTTCCTCTCTGGTTCGGTCGGGGCGGGAGCCGGGGTCTTCGGGAGGGGCCGCCCCTCAGACCGGTCCAGCTGACCTCGTCCGCCGGCCTCGACGTCTTTCCCGCCTTCTCGCCCGACGGCAGAGCCCCGGCCTACGCGTCTGACCGGTCGGGCCGGTTCGAGATCACCGCCGGCCCCTGCATCGGGAAGCCGGGAGACCCAGCTCACGACGGACGGCCGGCAGAACCTCACCCGGCCTGGTCGCCCGACGGCGAGACGATCGCCTACCACGTCAAGAGCGTCGGCGGCAGGTTCCTCGTGCCCGCCTCGGTGGCGCTTTCGCGCCAGCCAGACGACGTTCGGCCTGCGTCCCTCGTTCTCGCCCGACGGCAAGCCCTCGTCCTCGAAGTCGGGGTCGGTGGTCGACTGCGGCGAACCTGCTCGGCGCGCCTTCCTCCGTCCTCTGGATCGCCCTCGACGGTTCGCCGCCAGCGCCCTGACGCAGGTGTGGGGCGGCCCGAGCGGCGGGCACGGCGCGCGGCCCCGGTCGCCCGATTTGGGGAAGGCGGATCACCGTTAGCTACAAACTGCACGTCCTCCGGAGATCTGGACTGTCGGCGTGGACGGCAATGGCCGGCGAAGTGGAGCTGAAGGAACGGGCAGTGCTACGGTTCGGTATGGGGTTGACGGCGGCGCCGTCCCCTTCCCGTGCTGGTCGGAAAACTGGAGCGTCGTTCACCGGCGCAGGTCGCGACACAGACGGTGCTGGCCCTCGCGCCTGAGGATCGCGACGTCTGGTGTCGCGGGGCTCGGCTGGGTCAAGAGCGCCGGCGGTCTCGCGCGACGGCACCTGGTGCCGCCTACGCCGGCCTCGCGATGGGCCAGCAACATCTGGAAGCGGTGCCCCCGACGCGCGGAAGGCCAGCGGCCCGGTCGGCCAAGACGCGCGAGACGGGCGGCCTTCGTCCGCCGTCTCTGAACGACGGCAGCAGATCGCGTTTGTAGCCGCTGGAGGCCCGGCGCGAACCAGGACATCTGGATCGTCGGTGCCGACGGCGGAGACGGGCGTTCAGCGGACGACCGATCCTCCGACGACGACTACCCGCACTGCTTCGCGGAGTACCGCCGGCTCGGGTTCATGTCGCCCGGCGTGGCCACCGCGCCTTCTTCTCCTCGACCTCGCGACGGGGCGGAGGATGCGGTCGCCGACTTCTGGCCCGGGGCAATCACGCGATGCGCATCTCGCCGACGGCACGAAGGTCGCGTTCCACCCAACCGCGGAGGGACGACGCTGAACGTCTGGGTCGCCGAGTTTCCCGGCGGGGACGCTGCGGCAGATCACCTCCGACACTTGAGCTCGCTGCGTTCCTGCAAGCGGGCTCCTGACGGCACGACGCTCGCCTCTGAGGCCAAGCGCGAAGAGGACGTCCACGTCTTCACGGTTCCTGCCACCGGCGGGACGCCGGTCCAGCTGACCCGCGGCCGGGGCAGCAGCTGGTTCACTCGTTCCTCGCCGGACGGCTCGAAGATCGCCTTCGCCGGCCTGCGCGACGGCGTCTGGAACGTGGGATGGGTCTTCCGCGACGGGAAGACGGGATCGCACGGTGACGGCGAATCGCCGCCTCAATACCTATGTCCGCTACCCCGCCTGGTCGCCGACCGGCGACGCCACATCTACTAAAGAGCTTGCCGAGACGACTGGAACATATGGCTCGTCGAGATGTCTCGTCGAAGGGCGGCCAGAGAAGGCCGGAGGCAAGCCGTGAGCGAGACGATCTTCACGCGGATCATCCGGGGAGATCCCGAGCCACCGGGTCTCTGGTGACGTGATGGTTCGCGTTCCTCGACATCGCGCCCCTCGCGCCAGGTCACACGCTCGTCGTCCCGAAGGGAGCGGCGGCCACGGTCGACGCGCTTCCGAGGAGTCGGCGGCGGCCATAGGACGTCCTTCCGCGCATCGCTCGCTGTGATGGTGGCCGCGACCGGTACGCGCGACTTCGCAAACGTCTCCTTCAGAACGGGTCGGCGCCGCCGCACACCAGGCAGTGCCGCACGTCCACTTCCAAGTTATCCTTTGCGCCCGACGCCGGGCACGGGCTCGGCATCGACCGGCTGAGCGGCCGGCTCGACGCGGACGAGGGGAAGCGGATGGCCACGGCGGTGGCCGCCTGGCTGGCGGAAGGCTGACGGCGGCGACCGGTCAGGGCGCAGGGGCTCGGCGAGCCGCCGCACGACGCGCCTGCGGGCGAGGGCCGCCGAGACTTTCGTCGTAGACCCCGTCGAGGACCTCAGTCTGCCTCAGGCTCGCCCGCCGGCTCGTCGGAAGCGAAGTACGCCTCGCTCCAGCGGGCCTTCCCGTCTTCCACCTCGACCTTGAGGGTGCAGCGCGGTCGATCCTGGTCTCTCTTCCGCCTGCCGTACTTGAAGGACGCCTTCGCGTCGACCACGTGGATCGTCACGACGCGCCGGGCTCCTCCTCGACGCCTGCGGCGCGTCGAGAAATCGCGGACCTTCGTCGAGGTCGCGCACCTCTGTCGGGATGCGCGTGTGCGCGACGCGCCGCCGATGAAGCCGGGATTGCCCTGACGTCGACCCGCGTAAAAAGTCCGCCGGGCTGCCAGCGGAGCGCGATCGGGCCGGGAGTCGTACTGCAGCCGGCCGGCCTCCTCGACGAGCGCGGCGCGAGCTGGAAGCGGAACGGCAGGTAGATCTGCAGGAGAGCGACGGCGCCACGAGAAGGAGCGCGAGGGCGAGGGCTGAGTGACGGCGCAGGACCTCCTCAGGCCCGATTCGAAGGGTAGCGGAGAAGGAGAAGCGGAGAGGCCTGGCCCGGACGGCGACCCGGTCCCCTCCTCGAGCTGGACTGCGAGGTGTGCGTGGCTCCGTCGGGAGGGACGGCGTGACGACGCCCGCCGCGAGTCGAGGCCGCAGCAGAGGAGAGGCAGGGGCCCGCGCACTGGGGACGAGCGGGGCGTTGCCGCGGGTCGTCACGACGAGCGTCCCAAAGCGGGTTTGATAACTCTCCCCGCTCCCCTCGAGGCTCCGCGTGATCCGGAAGAAGAGCGTCGTGCCGCTCTTCTTGACCTCGACCCACGCATCTCTCACGCGCATGTCGGCCGGGTACGGACGGCGCGTGAATCGCGGCGAGCGGGTCCGCGGCGACTGCGTGGCCGCTCGGCGGCGGGCGAAGGGCGGCCGGGGCCGGGGCCGCGGTCCACGTCGGGAGAGGCGGTGGCGGCGGCGAGGGGCGCGGCGTGGCGGTCGGGCTGGGGCGTGTGGGACGGCGTGGGCGTCGGCGGAGCCGGTGGCGGGACGGGAGTCGGCGACGGACCGGCACCGGTGTCCGCGTCGACGTCGGCCGAGGCGGCGCCGTGGGGCGATCGATCGATGGCGATGAGAACGGGGTCTCGACGGGGCCGGCGCGGACGAGGAGAGGGCGACGGGCACTGGGGTGGCGGTCGGCGTCGGGTCTTTCATGGTGCGGCATCCGGCGGCGCTCAGGCCGTCGCCGTAGCGGCGGAAGACGCGGGAGACGCGACGGTCGGCGGGCCGCAGGATGATCCAGAGCGACACGCCGAGAAGCGCCACGAAGAGGTGCCGAGGAGGACGAGCTCGGCGGGGATGCGCCTTCCGCTCTTTGCCGACGGTGTCGGCGTCGAAGTCGGCGGGCGGCAGGGTTGAGGCGTGCGGGCGTGCGCTGCTCAGCCGCCGGCTGCAGCGGCGGGCCGGAACCGGCTTGCGGCATCAGGTGCACCGGCCTGCCTTGGTCTCCTCGGGCTCCAGCCGGGCCGTGAGAGAAGCCGCCCCGGAGTCGTGACCGGGCGAGCGCCTTAATGAACGCGGTACACGAGGCAAACCGCCTTTCCGGAGTCTTGGCGAGGACGCGGGTGAAGACCGCGATCCACCGGTGGAAGGCCGCGGCGGAACTGCGACGGCGGAGGCATCTCCTCGAACGCGGTCCGGCGGAGGAGGACGGGGGTCGGCTCCCTTCCTCGTACGGCAGGTGGCCCTGCGAGGATGCGGTAAGCGACGATGCCGAGGGGAGTACTGGTCCGCCGTGGGCCGGCCGCCGTCCTAATCGCCCGCTCGGGGCGACACGTAGAGAGGTGTCCTGAGGGTCATTCCCGTGTGGGTGTGCTGGGTCGCCTCGGCGATCTCCTTGGCGAGCCTGAAGTCTTGAAAGGTGCGTCGAGCCTTCTTCGTCGAACAGGACGTTCAGCGGCTTCACGTCGCGGTGGACTAACCCTTGCCGTGGCGTAGTCCGAGCGCCGAGGCGAGAGTTCGGCCACGCGACGGCGGTGCCGTCGTCGACGGGGTGCACGAGCCGGTCGTGGACGGGGAGCCGCCGGAGAGGACGGGCATCGACGAAGAGCGCGTCCCGCCTGAGGCCCACGTCGAAGACGCGACGATGCCCGGAGTTCTGAGCGCCGCGGTGCGCGCCTCGCGCAGGAAAACGGCTCTATAAATCTGGGTGACTCGCGAGCGCCCTGACGATCTTGACGGCGACCCGCCGTTTCAGCAGCTCCTTTGTCGCCTCCCACACCTTGGCCATCCCGCCGGCACCGAGCCGTCGCGTCGGCGTGTAGCGTCCCAGCTTCGTCCTGAGACCGGCTCCATTGGAAGCCTCCGCGCTGTGAGGTGGAGCGGGTTCAGTTCCACGTCTGACGCGATCTGGCCGGCGAGTCGTTCTCCGTCGGCTCAGCGCCGCGCGCGTCCGCGCTAAAGAGGAACCCCGCCACGGTCTCTGCCAGGACGGGCTCCCCAAGCGCGAGCCGCCGGGCATCGAACGCCGGGTCGTGGAACACGAGGAAGAGCCGCCGCCATGTACCGAGGCCGACCGCCGTACCGCGCGCCTCCAGGAGACGATGGTCCTCAGGGCACGCAACGCCTGGCTGAGGAGGGGGAGCGCGTGAGGCGCCAGCGCGGCCGGCGGATACCAGCGCAGGTGGAGGGCCCGGCGGCCACGAGCCTGCTGCCACCTCGCCGGGGGCGAGGGCCGCGGCGAGCGGGAGGCCAGCCAGAGCGCCAGAGTGTCGCTTCTATCGCACCGCTCAGCGCACGACGCCGCCGCGCCGGCAGGCGGGGCGGCCTCCCCATCGCCGTCCTCACGTCGCGCGCGCGGCAGAACGGTCAGACCCGTCCTCGCGGCGAGGCGGGACGGGTCGATCAGGTCGGCGATCGAGAGGCGCAGGAGAAAGAGCGACTAGAACGCGAGGCGCGCGGAGGACGCGGCCCGAGAGGACGAGGGTGAGCTGAAACGCCGGGAGAGCGCGAGGCCGAACCCTCGAGGAGGAGGCGAACGGCGCGAGACGCTCCGAGGCGGTTCCTCGGAGCGGCGGGACGCGAGAGAGCGGTGCACCACCGACCCGAGGACGACGAGGACGATCGCCGCGCCGCCGAGCGCCGGTTCCCTCCGGGACCTGGGACGAGCTGGAGCGCGGCGAGCGGGAGCGAGCAGGCAGAGCGAGCACCGCGGCGCGGAAGGACCGACGAGCGTGTCGCCTCCGGAAGCGAGGGGGCGTAGAGGAGAGGGGACCGCCGTCGCCACGGCGACGAGAGCCGCGGAGGAGGCCGCGCGTCTGCCGGGATCGGGACGGGAAGCGGCGAGCTGGCTGCCGCCCCCGTCCTCTCGAGGACATGGACGGAGCGCGAAGACGCGGGCGAGAACGCCGACGGGAGGCAAGCTGGAGCTACAGGGCCTCGAAGGGAAGTTGCGGCTGCGCCCGGCCGCGCGCCCGGAGGCGCCCCATTTGACGGGCCGGTCGGCGGTCGGTACCGTCGATGCCCGCATGGCCTCCACCACCTGCCACCGCCGCCGACATCACCGTCCTCGAGGGGCTCGAGCGGTCTGGTAAGCGCCCTGGGCATGTACATCGGCGGGGTCGATTCCTGCGGGCTTCACCACCTCGTCTGGGAGAGATCGCCGACAACGCCGTCGACGAGGTCATCAACGGCTACGCCACGCGGATCGAGGTCCGCCCTTCGCCGACGGGCGCGAGGTGGAGATCTCGACAACGGCCGTGGCATCCTGGTCGACGTCCACCTGAAGTATAAGAAGCCCGCCCTCGAGCTGATCCTGACGACGCTCCACGCGGGAGGGAAGTTCGAGCAGGGCAACTACGTCCACTCGGGCGGACTCCACGGGGTCGGGTCGTCGGTCGTCTGCGGGCTCTCGTCCGAGATGACGGTCCACGTCCGCCGCGATGGGAACGAGTGGCGGTAGACGTACGGGCAGGGAAGGCGACCTCGAGGCTGACGAAGGTCTCCACGGAGAAGGTGCAGGCAGCGGGACGACCGTCCGTTTCCGCCCCGACGCGGAGATCTTCGGGAAGCTCTCTTCCTTCGACGCGACGAGATCCGGCGACCGGCCTCGAGGCGAAGACCTACCTCCACCCGTGGCCTGCGCGTCGTCTTCGTCGACGACGCAGAAGCCCGCCGTCCGCGAGGAGTTCGCCCACGACGGCGGTCTCGCCGACTACCTGCTGAAGGTCGTCGCCGAGCGGGCGAAGACCCCGACCCACGCCAGCGGCTTCGTCCTCGTCCGCGACGCCGAACCGCGCCTCGAGCTCTCCCTGCAGTGGACCGAGTCGACCGACGAGCACTTCCGCTCCTGGGTCAACGGCATCCCGACCTCCTCGGGCGGGACGCAGGAGAGCGGCCTGAAGGCGGCGCATCGTCAAGGCCGTCCGGAATCACCTCGGCACGCACGCGCTCCTCCCAAAGGGGGGTTACCCCTTCAGCGGAGGACATCCGCGAAGGGCTCGTGGCGCTCCTCTCCGTCTACGTCCTCGAGCCGCAGTTCCAGGGCAGACGAAGGAGCGGCTCAACAATCCCGAGGTCGCCGCGCAGGTCGACGGCGCGGTGCGCCTGGCCCTCGAGAACTGGCTGAACGAGAATCCCTCCGTCGCCGAGCAGATCGTCGGCCGGATCGTCATGGCGACGAAGGCCCGCGAGGCGCCGCGCGCCGCGGCCCAGCAGGTCACGCGCAAGACGGCGATCTCGCACCGCCTGAACCTCCCCGGCAAGCTCGCCGACTGCTCCCTCGACCGACCCCGCCGAGTCGGAGCTCTTCATCGTCGAGGGGACTCGGCCGGCGGCTCGGCCAGGGCAGGGGCGCGACCGCCAGACGCAGGCGATCCTCCGCTTCGCGGCAAGGTGCTCAACGCCGAGCAGGCGAACTCGGCGAAGGTGGCGGGAAACAAGGAGCTCACCGACATCGTCTCGGCCCTCGGCTGCGGCAGCGGCGGCGACTTCGACATTTCGAAGCTCCGGTACGGCAAGGTCTTTCTCCTGATGGACGCCGACGCCGACGGCCACCACATCTCGACGCTCCTCCTCACCTTCTTCTGAGGCACCTCCCCGAAGCTGATCCTCGAAGGGCACGTCCATCTCGCCCAGCCGCCGCTCTACCGGGATCGACGCAGGGAAGGAGACGTACTGGGCGCTCGACGAGCGCGAGCGCGACGCCGTCTTCGCGAAGCTCCCGAAGAACGTGAAGCCTGGAGGTGATGCGCTTCGGGCCTCGGCGAGATGATGCCCGGAGCAGCTGAAGGCGACGACCCTCGACCCGCGCCGCCGGCGCGCTGAAGGTGACCGTTCCGACGTCCTCGAAGCCGAGCGGACGTTCACCGACCTCATGGGAAAGGGACCCGGGAGCCCGATACCGCTTCATCACGGAGCGTGCACGTGAAGCCGACTCTCTGGACGTCTGAGAACGGCGGAGGCGTCCGGTGATTCAGGCGGCGCCTGGCATTCCCGGTGCGGCCTCCATGAAGGCCTCTTCCAGCGCTACCGCGCCGAGATCCTCCTCGTCTTCCTCACCGTCGGGGGTTCGCCCTCGTCTACCTTCCGTTCTGGAATGCGATGGGGACGGTCTACCGGGCCTGGGACGGGCCGAACTACCTGACGGTCGCCAGGACCGGCTACCAGATCCCCGACGGCTACGCGCTCCTCGGATACGTCTACGTCAAGTCGGACTACCTCGTCCACCTCCCGGGCTACCCCGCTCTCATCCGTCTCTTCTCCTTCCTCGGCTACCAGCACGCGATGCTCTTCGTCTCGATGCTCTGCAGCGCCGGGGCCGCCATCCTCTTCTACCGGCTTTGCAGGGATACCTGGCACCTCCCGCAACCCCTGTTCCTGGCCACCGTCTTCCTCTTCTTCCCGCCGCGCTGGCTCTACTTCCGAGCACCGGCTCGACGGAGGCCACGTACCTCCTCTTCACGCTCGCGGCGATCACCCTCTTCGAGAAGGACAGGGTCGGGTGGGCCTCGGTCATGGCGGCGCTCGCGACGATCACGCGGGTTCCCGGCCTCCTCATCGCGGCGGCTTTCGGCCTGATCCTCCCTGCAGCGGAAGCAGTGGCGCTCGCTCCCGTGGCTCCTCCTGCCGCCGGCCGTCCTGTCCGGCTACTTCCTCTTCTGGAGCCAGACCGGGAACTTCTTCCAGTACCTGGCGGGGCACGGCGACAAGGCCGGCTCCTTCCGCCCGTTCGGTTTCATTGCCGCGCCTCTTCGAGCTCGGGGCGATCCACCAGGTCGAGTACTTCATCCTCCTGGCGTTCGTCTACGGCATCGGCATCTCGCGCATCCGGAAGCTCGAGACGATCTTCGTCTACTCGGCGCTCCAGTTCCTCCTCCACGTCAACGTCTCCACCGAGGAGTGGCCGCGTTACTGGCTCGTCATGGCCCCGTTCGCGCTCGTCGTCGGATTCCACGACATCTGGGAGACGCGGGAGGCGAAGTGGCTCTTCGCGATCCCGGTCGTCATGGGATTCGTCTACTGCTGGGGCGCGATCCCTCTCAACGGGGTGCTGCCGGACTACTGGAAGCTGGCTCTCGCCCAGCTCGGCCTCTTCCACGAGTGGACGCCTCCCTGACACCGCCCCGCCGCCCGCGTGGCGGACGCGCCCTGCGGCTCCTCCTCGAGGCGCTCGCGGTGACGGCTCTGGCCGTCGTCTCCTTGCTGGCCGTCTGGTCCCATCAGCGAGACGACTCCCCGACGTCCGACGAGGCCATCCACCTCTTCTCGGGAGCGGAGGCGCTCGAAGACGGCTTCGGCTGGCTCAACCCCGAGCACCCGCCGCTCCTGAAGCTGGCGGAGCGTTCGCACTGCGGCCGCTCGGCCTGCGAACCCCTTTGCGAGATCACCCCGTGCACCTCCTCGCCGTTCGGTGGCTATTCGCAGTGGCTCTACGGCAACCGGGCTCCCGCCCACGCGATCGTCGCCGCGGGACGCCGCCCGTTTCCATGGCTTCTCGCCGCCCTCGTCGTCGCGATGCACCTCTGCGTCCGGCCGCACGCCGGTCCCGTCGCGGCCCTCCTCGCGACGGGACTCGTCGCCTTCGACCCGACTTTCGTCGCGCACGCGGCCTACGTCCACACCGACGTCGGCGCGGCGCTCGCGTTCCTCCTCGTCACGGCCCTTTGCGCGCGGGCGGCGGCGGGTACGACCCTCTGGCGCTGGCTCGTCCTCGGCCTCGCGCTCGGCCTCGCCCTCGTCACGAAGTTCTCGACGATCCTCCTCGTCCCGGTCGTCGTCGCCGCCGGACTCCGGCTTCCTCCGTCGGCGCGAGGAGTCCGAAGTCCCGGGACGGTCCCGGGTCGTCACGCGACCGCGCCATCGGCGCCCTCCTCGCCCTCGGCATCGCGGCGCTCGTCGTCCAGGGCGTGTACGGTGCGGTCCTGCGGCGCATGTCGCCCGAGCTCGCGGAGGCCTCGATCCGTTCGTACCTCCAGGGGCGCCCCGCGCGTCCGGACGAGGTCGAGCGCTACGCGGCCCTCGCGAGGATCGCCCCGCCGCTCGGGCACTACGTGGCCGGGGCCCGGGGGTCGCGCTCCTGAGCGAGAGAGGGCGCGGCGCGAACTTCTTCCGCGGCGAAGTCTCGGAGCGGGTTTCCCCTCTCCTCCCGCGGTCCTCCTCCCGAAGTCGACGCCGGCGTTCCTGGCGATCCTCGTGTGCGCGCTCCCGCTCGGCATCCTCCGGATCCGCAGCGGCGGGCCCCTGCCGGCCGCGAGCCATGCGCTCGCCGTCCTCGTTGCGCTTCGGCCTTTCGGCCGTGCTTCTCGTGGTCGCGACGCGCTCGACGTTCAACATCGGAGCCCGCCACGTCCTGCCGGTCTGGACGCTCCTCGTCTTCGCGGGGACCGTCGTCTTCGGCCGGGGCCTCGCCGGCAGGCCCGGGCTCCGCGCGGCGGCGGCCGCCGTCCTCGTCGGTTCCGCCGGGGCTTCACTCCTGTCCGCGGGCCCCTCGCCCATCGCGTACTTCAACGGCCTCGCCGGGGGCGCCGCGGGCGGGCGCGCGTGGTTCTCCGACTCGAACGTCGACTGGGGTCAGGACCTCTACCGGCTGCACGTCTACCTGCAGGAGCGCGGCTGGGAGGAGACGACGACGATCGTCGCCTTCGGGGCGTCGCCACGAACTACTACTCCCGGACGGCCCGCCTGCTCGACCCCGAGAAGAGCATCGCGCCGGGGCGCTACGCCGTCTCGCACATGATGGAGACGCTCGGTACCCGGTTCACGAGGGAGTTCGAGGGCGAGGCCGCGGCGCGCCAGGTGGACGAGCTCCTGAAGGCGCTGAAGGCGCGCGGCAGGAGGATCGCCCTCGTGGGCGGGTCGATCACGATCTGGGAGCTGCCGGGGTAGCGATCGTCTCAGGGCCTCTCGTCCGGAAGGACCGGCAGGACGAGGTGGGAGGGGAGGCGGTTCCCTGCTGGACGCGCTGCGTCGCCGGCCGGAAGTCGGCTCTCCGTCGCCTCGCGGATGTTCACGAACGTCTGCGGGTTCCGGTCGACGAGCGGGAACCAGCTGCTCTGCACCTGCACCATGATCCGGTGCCCGCGCCGGAACGTGTGCAGGACGCCGGGCATCGAGAAAGCCACGGTCTCGATCGTCCCCGGCGTGAACGGCTCGGGCTTCTCCAGGCTCCTGCGGAATTTCCCGCGGAACGGCTCGCCCCGCACGAGCTGCTGGTTCCCTCCCAGCTTCGAGCGGGCCGGCTTCTCGTCCCACGCGTTGCGGAGGGTCCACTCCCAGGGCTCGACCGGCACGTCGTCGGGCCAGACGTCGATCAGCTTCACGACCCAGTCGGCGTCGGTCCCCGTCGTCGATGCGGAGAGGTGTACGCCGATCGGGCCGGCGACGGTGACGTCGCCGTCGAGCGGGGGCGTCTGCCAGACGGCGACGTCGGGCCGCCGCGCGGCGAAGCGCTGGTCGGCCGTCATGTAGTCGGCGTTCATCCCGATGTCGATCGACTCGAGGTACGGGACGGGCTTCGCGGGGTCGCTCACCCACTCCGCGACGGCCGACGTCCCGCCGCCGCCAGCGCCTCCGTCGAGAGCCTTCCTCCGGAGCCCAGCCGGTACGCCGTCGGCGTCACGTCCTTCGGCGGCCAGGTGTCGAAGGCGCGCCAGCGGTTGCGGCCCGTCTCGAATACGGTCGCCTCGGGAAGCTTCGGGTCCGCGGCGCCCTTGAGGTGGTGCAGGAAGAACGGGAGCTCGATCTCCTCGCGGTATCTCAGCGACGTCTTCTGCCCGAACGTGACGCGCCCGTGCGCATCTCCGTCGCTGCGCGCCCATCCGCCGTGCCACCACGGGCCCATGACGAGGCGGTTGCTCGCGCCGGGGCTCTGCCGCTCGATCGCCCCGTACGTCTCGAGCGCGCCGAAGGCGTCCTCGGCGTCGTACCAGCCCCCCGACGGTCAGGACCGCGGGCCGGATCCCCTTGAGGTGCGGCCTCGTGTTCCGCGCCTTCCAGAAGCCGTCGTACGCCTCGTGGGCCATCAGGTCGTCCCAGAAGCGGACGTCCTTCATGTGAACGCCCAGGTTCTTCACGGGGCCCGCTTCGAGGAAGAAGCGGTAGCCGTCGAACGTGCCGTGGTCGAACCGCGGTGGCCACTTCGTCGTCGGCTCGGGGCGGGTCTGGCCGAACCGGTTGTAGAAGTTGAAGGAAGCTGCGAGGAAGAACGCGCCGTTGTGGTGGAAGTCGTCCCCTTCGAACCAGTCGGACACGGGGGCCTGCGGCGAGACGGCGACGAGCGCCGGGTGAGCGTCGATGGCCGCCATCGCGGCGTAGAAACCGGGGTAGGAGATGCCCCAGGCGCCGACCTTCCCGTTGTTGTGGGCCACGTTCTTCACGAGCCACTCGACGGTGTCGAAGGCGTCGCTCGACTCGTCGAACTCCTTCGGCCCCTTCCCCGGGGCGTGCGGCCGCACGTCGACGAACGTCCCTTCCGACATCATCCGGCCGCGGACGTCCTGGAGCGCGAAGATGAACTTCTCTCGCGCCGCGGCCTCGGACGGGCCGAGCGCGTCGGGATAGGCGTCGATTCCGTAGGGCGCGACGGAATAGGGCGTCCGGATCATCAGGATCGGGTAGCGCTTCGCCGGGCCCGCGTCCTTCGGGACGTAGACCGAGGTGAAGAGCCTGGTCCCGTCGCGCATCGGGACGAGGTGCTCGTGCTTCGAATACGCCTCCCGGATGAAGGCCGCGAGTGGAGCCTGCGGCTCTCCGGCCCGGGCCTGCAGGGCGAGGAGGGAGAAGGCGGCGACCGGGACGAGGGCACGAAGTTCCATCGGCGGACCTCCCCGCGGGAAGCGTTTCCCCGACGTTAGCAGGAGGACGGCCCCGTGGGATGATCCCCGGTCGGAGTGACCGAGTCATGCAGAGAATCCGCCTCCTTCCCCTCCTCGCCCTGTACTTTGCGTTCGTCCCGATGACCGCAACCGCAGAGGCCCCGACCGCCGCCGATGCGAAGGCCTTCGTCGAGAAGGCCGAAGAGAAGCTCCTCGCCGCCTCGATCGCCGCCGAGCGTGCGAACTGGGTCGCCTCGAACTTCATCACCGAGGACACCGAGCTCATCGCCGCCGAGGGCAACCAGCGCCGGATGGAGCTGGCCGCCGGCCTCGCCAAGGAGGCGACCCGCTTCGACGGCCTCGCCCTCGACGCCGAGGTCGCCCGCAAGCTCGCGCTTCTCAAGCTCTCCCTCACGCTCGCCGCCCCTGCCGACCCGAAGAAGAGCGAGGAGCTCGCCCGCGTGGCGGCTGGCATGGAGGCGGCCTACGGGCGCGGCAAGTGGACGCCGCCCGGCGGCGAGCCGCTCGACCTCGAGGAGATCTCGCGCCGGATGGCGACGAGCCGCGACCCGAAAGAGCTCGCCGCGCTCTGGGCCGGCTGGCACTCCGTCGCCCCGCCGCTGCGCAAGGACTACGCCCGCTACGTCGAGCTCGGCAACGCGGGGGCGAAGGAGCTCGGCTTCGCCGACATGGGCGCGATGTGGCGGTCGAAATACGACATGCCGCCGGATGCCTACGCCAGGGAGCTCGACCGGCTCTGGGAACAGGTGAAGCCCCTGTACACCTCGCTTCACGCGTACGTCCGGATGAGGCTGCGCGAGACCTACGGCAAGGAGGTCGTCCCCGAGAAGGGGCCGATCCCGGCGCACCTCCTCGGGAACATGTGGGCCCAGCAGTGGGGCAACCTCTACCCGATCCTCGCCCCGAAGGACGCCGACCCGGGCTACGACCTCACGAAGATCCTCGTCGAGAAGAAGACCGACGCGCGGCAGATGGTCCGCTACGGAGAGGGCTTCTTCACCTCGCTCGGGATGGCGCCCCTCCCGAAGTCCTTCTGGGACCGTTCCCTCTTCACCCGCCCGCGCGACCGCGAGGTCGTCTGCCACGCGAGCGCCTGGTGCATCGACTGGGTCGACGACCTGCGGCTGAAGATGTGCATCGAGATCAACGCCGAGGACTTTGCCACCGTCCACCACGAGCTCGGGCACAACGTCTACCAGCGCGCCTACAACCGCCAGCCCGTCCTCTTTCGCGACAGCGCCAACGACGGCTTCCACGAGGCGATCGGCGACACGGTCGCCCTCTCGCTCACGCCGGAGTACCTCGTCAAGCTCGGTCTCCTCCCGAAGGCGCCTCCTCCCGGCAAGGACGTCGGTTACCTCCTGAACATGGCGCTCGAGAAGATCGCGTTCCTCCCGTTCGGCCTCCTCATCGACAAGTGGCGCTGGCAGGCCTTCTCGGGCGAGGTGCCCGAGGCCCGCTGGAACCAGGCGTGGTGGGACCTGAAGCTGAAGTACCAGGGCGTCACCCCGCCGGTGGCGCGCACCGAGGCCGACTTCGACCCGGCCGCCAAGTACCACATCGCCTCGGGCACTCCCTACTCGCGCTACTTCCTCGCGCACGTGCTCCAGTTCCAGATGCACCGCGCCCTCGCGAAGACGGCCGGCTGCACGACGCCGATCCACACCTGCTCGATCTACGGGAACAAGGAAGCGGGAGCCCGGCTGATCAAGATGCTCGAGATGGGGCAGAGCAAGCCGTGGCCCGACGCCCTCGAGGCCGTGACCGGGCAGCGCCAGATGGACGCCACGGCCGTCCTCGAGTACTTCGCGCCGCTCCAGAAGTGGCTCGACGAGCAGACGAAGAACGCCCCGAAGGGGTGGTGAGGCCGTGACGCCGAGGATCCCGCCGCCGACCTACGAGTACCTCAACGCCGAGCTGCTCGAGCAGGGTTCGGGCCGGGTCCGTTGCCGCTTCCGCCCGACGGAAGAGATGACGAACCCGCTCGGCGCGGTCCAGGGCGGGATCCTCGCCGCGTTCTTCGACGACACGATGGGCCCCGCGATCTACTCCATCTCGGCAGGTCGCGGGTTCACCACCGTGAGCCTGAACGTCTCGTACCTGCGCGCCGCCCGCCCCGGCGAGCCTCTCCTCTGCGAGGCCGTCGTCGTGAAGCACGGCCGCAGCCAGGCCTACGTCGAGGCGACCCTCACCCGCGAGAGCGGAGGAGAGATCGTTGCCCGCGCCACGGCCGTCAACCTCTTCCTCGACCCGACAAAGAAGGGGTAGACCGGGAGAGACCGGGAGACCGGGAGACCGGGAGACCGGGAGACCGGGAGAGCCCAGCTTCACCATCTCGGCGATGCCTCGGGGGGCCGCGTGCGGGGCGGAGCGTCTCGCGGCCGCCTGCTGCGCTCCGCCGACCCGCTTCCGACTTCGCTGCGGCCGGGCGGGGGGCCCGCGCGAACTCCTCGCTTCGCTCGTCAGACACGCGCGCGGTCCTGATCCCCGCCCGGTCCTCGCGAACTCGAGCGGGTCCCCGGCGGTGCTCGGGGGCGGCTCGCGAGACGCACCGCCCCTCCCGCGGCCGGCGAGCTTTGAGTACCGCAGGGGAGTCCCTCGAGTGGGGCCGCGGCCCCGGAGTCCGGTCTACGCTCTACGCGCAGGCAACGAGAGGCGCCCTGTCCAGCGACGCTCCTATGCCCGGGAGCTAAAGTAGAAAATCAAGACCTGACCCCATTCTCGAGACCTGACCCCGCTGTCCCTCTCTTCTCTTTCGCAGCACATCGGGGGTGCTGAGCGGGCGGGAGGGGTGTCCCGCGAGCGCCGTCCGGGCACACGCGGGAACCCGCACGGTTCCGCGAGCAGGACGCCGGATCAGGCGAGCGCGCGCGTGCAACGAGAACGATGCGTGCACGACAACGGCGATCGGATTGGCGGTGGGGGTCCGGGGGGCCGCGCGAAGCTCAGGCCCCCCGGCGAGGGCGAGGCGTTCGCGCTCGCCCCGGCGGCCCGCGCAGCGGGACCGATGCGGGTCGCGCGCGCGGAGGAGGCGCCGTGGGACGCCCCTCCCGCCCGCGAATCGCGAGGCACGGTGAGATGACCTCTCCCGGTCTCCCGGTCTCCCGGTCTCCCGCCCTTCCTCGAGGCTCGCCGGCTCCTATTCCTCCCAGGGGAGGCCGGGCTTGCCGAAGTGGCCGTAGTTCGTCGTCGAGCGGTAGATGGGGCGGCGCAGGTTCAGCCGTTCGCAGATCGCGGCGGGGCGGAAGTCGAACGACGAGACCAGCGCCGCAGCGGCCTTCGCGTCTCCGGTGCCGAAAGTCTCCACCGCCACCGACATCGGCTTCGCCTCGCCGATCGCGTACGACACCTGGATCTCGGCGCGCCGGGCGATGCCCTGCTTCACGACCTGCCGGGCGGCCCAGCGGCAGAAGTAGGCGCCGCTGCGGTCGACCTTCGAGGGGTCCTTGCCGCTCCAGGCGCCGCCGCCGTGCCGCGCCGCGCCACCGTAGCTGTCGACGATGATCTTCCGGCCCGTCACGCCCGCGTCGGCGGAGGGCCCGCCGAGGACGAAGGAGCCCGAGGGGTTCCCGATGAAGCGGATCCCGTCGCGCATCCAGCCGTCGAGCGTCTTCGGCGCGAGCTTCGTCGCGACCCAGGTCTCGATCTCCTCGCGCGACACGCCGTCCTGGTGCGAGGTCGAGATGAGGACCGTCTCCACGCGGACCGGCTTGCCTCCCTCGTACGCCACCGTCACCTGGGACTTGCCGTCGGGCTTCAGCCACGGCACGTCGCCGGCGCGCCGCGCCTCGGCGAGACCGCGCGTGAGGCGATGGGCGAGGAGAATCGGGAGAGGAAGGAGCTCGGGCGTCTCGTCGGTGGCGTACCCGAACATGATTCCCTGGTCGCCCGCACCGAGGTCCTTCTTCTTCGCGTCGGTCGCGCGGCTCACCGCCTTGCCGATCTCCTTCGACTGCCGCGTCAGGAGGTTCGTGACGAGGACCCCCTTCGCGTGGAACGGGTCCGCGGGATCGACGTAGCCGATCCCGTCGATCGCCTCGCGGACGATCTCCTCGTAGTGCGCCCTCTTCAGGCCGGACTTCGAGGTGATCTCCCCGGCGAGGACGACGCGCTTGCCCTTGCAGAGCACCTCGCAGGCGACGCGGGCGTTCGGGTCGGGCCCGATGTTCGCGTCGAGGATCGCGTCGGCAATGAGGTCGCACACCTTGTCGGGGTGGCCCTCGGTCACGGATTCGGAGGTCAGCAGGAAGTCGAGGCTCTCGGTGCTCATTCGCAGCGTCCTTTCGCCTGAAGTCGTCCACGCCTCGATCGCGCATGGGTCCCGATCGGGAGATCGGGCCGGCCTTGCCACCGCAGGGACTACGGTCTGGCGGGCGGGTCGTCGAGCCGGTGCTCTCTCCGCCTCTCTTCATGCCGGCAGCCCGAAGCGCAGGGCTGCCAGTTGCTCAAAGAACCGCACGGCCGCGCCGCGCGCGGCGGGATGGTAGCAGAGAGGGCCGAAGGAGGGGGACCGTCAGGCCGGCTCGATGAGGACGTACTCGAAGCTCCCGGAAACCGACTTCGCCCCGGGCCTGAGCTTCGCGGGCCCGGCGACCTCGCAGAGGATGAAGGTGCGGTTCCCGACGCGCACCGTCTCGTCGCCCGGCAGGGCCGCGGCCTCCACGCCGACGAGAGCGTGGCCGGGCACGAGGATGAAGACGAGGTGCGTCGGGAGGCGGCGCCACATGGAGGCGAAGGCGACGGACTTGGAGTCGCAGTCGCCCCGGCCCGATACGAGGACGTCCGTCGGGACTCTCAGCCCCAGCGTCTGCCGGCCCTCCTCCTCGTCCGGGGGGATCTCGTAGCCGAGCTCCTGGTAGAAGGCGAGGAGGAGGCCCATGAACTGCCTCACGCTCGAGCCGCGGCCCGAAGCGGCGAGCGCGCGGTAGCAGTCGGAGAGCGGCGCGGTTCCGTCACGGATCAGCCGCTCGTAGTCGATCGAGAGAGTTCTGTCGCGCAGGAGCAGTCCGCGTCGCTTGTAGATACCCGCGCGGATCCGCTCGTCGTGGGCGGGAAGCTCGCGGTCGAGCCACGCCTTCAGTCCCTCGATGCCCGCTAGAGCCCTTTGACTGTCGGACTCTCGCATCCCCGCGGGGAGATTCCACGACCAGCGGTGGCCGCCGGCTCCGTAGAACTCGACCCGGAACCAGGAGCCGAGACGGCGCGCTGCGATCTCCGCGTCGACGAGGCGGGCGAGCTCGGCGTTCAGCTCGGCGTTCACGGCCTCGGGCGTGTACCCGAATCCCGCCCGCTCGGCCGCGTGGGCCTCGCGGTCCACGAGGCAGGAGACGCGGTGCGTGCGGCCGTGGTAGTCGATGAACCCGAACGTCAGGCGGTACCGCCGATCCGTCTCTGCGCGGGAGAACTCGCGCAACGCCCCTGGGTTCGACTTCCAGGTCTCGGGCAGCGTCTCGGGGTCGGGTGCCGGGCCGGGCGTGTCGGTTTCGGCCACCCCGTGGGGACTTTCGAGAAGCGAGAGCCCGCCCGCCACCAGCCAGGCCATCACGAGGGCCGCGAGGCCGGCGAAGCAGCCGCAGCCGCGGCCCGGACGCGAGGGGCTCCGGCTCAAGGGAGCGTCAGGACGCCGCGCGGACCGAAGGGTACGAGAGACCGCGCGAGGTCTTCCATGCCTTCGTTCAGGACGGCGGTGATCGCGAGGAGGACGAAGGCGTGGAAGATCGCGACCGCCACGTTGTCGCGGTGGATCTCGCCGCGCTCGTCGAGCCCGCGGGTCATGCGCGTGAAGAGGAACGCCGCGAGCGCCGTCGACGCGAACGCCACGAGCGTGAGCAGCGCCACGACTCCGCCGCAGCGCAGGGCGGTGACCATCGCCTCGCGGGCCGACGGCGGCTCGAGGAACAGCTCGCGCACCATCACCATCACCGGGTTCACCGCGTGGCGCAGGAGCACCGCCTGGCTCAGGAGAATCGCGCCGAGGGAGATGGCGATGGAGCGGTGCCCGCCCCTGAGAAGCCCCTCCTCGTCCACCTCCCGGGTGATGAAGGCGTTCGCGCGGTAGACGACGAAGACGAGCAGGGCCGCCGTCACGACGGCCACGCCGTACGCGACCATCCCCGCCGCGACCACCGCGAGGTCGAATCGGGCATTCATCGGGCGTCCTCCGTGTGGCTCAAACCTACCACGCAGGCGATTTCCGCCTCACGCGAGCCTCTTTCCCATCAGCAGCTCCGAATGGCCGTCGACGACGTAGTCGGGCAGCTCGCCGACGAGCCGATACCCGTAACGTTCGTAGAGCGCGCGGGCGCGGGTGTTGAACGGTGACACGCAGAGAAAGACGTAGCGCGCCTTCGGGTAGCGGGCCTCGGTCGCGTCGAGAAGGGCGGTCCCCACGCCTCGACCGCGCTCCGCTTCCGTCACGGCCACGCTCGCCACGTACGGCGACCCGGCCACGCCGCGCGGATGAATCCGGATGAACCCGCACGGTGTGCCGCGCCGCCGCGCCACGAGGACGACGTACTCGGGGTCGAGGGCCGCGGGAAGGAGGACGTCGAGCCCGCGCCGCAGGGTGATCCACGGCTCGCTCGCGGCCATCAGCCGCGCGGACCATTCCCGGTCTTGCGTCGTCGCCTCGCCGATCTCGATCTCGTCCATCGGGCGAGTCTGCGTGGGGGCGCGGCGAGCCGCAATCAGGGAATGCGGGAGGCGGCCTCGCGGAAGAACGCCGTCACCGCGCGCGCCGTCTCCTCGAACCGCTCGAGCGGAAAGCAGTGCCCGGCTCCGGGCAGCAGGACGAGCCTCGCGCCGGGGATCGCCGTCACGATCCGCCGCGAGTTCGCAACCGGCACGAGCTGGTCGGCGTCACCCGTGATGGCGAGGGTCGGGACGCGGATCTCCCCGAGCCGGGGCGTCGCGTCCCAGGCCGTCACCGCGGCCAGCTGCAGCGCGAGGACGCGCGGGCCCACGCGGCCCGTGGTCTCGACCCACGCCCCGAATCGCGCGAGGTCGCTGCCGGCCAGCTCCTTCGAGACGAGGGCGCCGGCGATGAGCCGGTGCGAGCCCATCCGCGACAGCGCTCCTCCGGCGATCAGCTCTGCCATCACCTGAAGCGACGCCTTCCGGCTCTCCCTCCAGCCCCCGAACGTCGCGCCGAGCGCGAGCGCGCTCACGCGGTCCGGGTGCCGGAGCGCCAGCTCGATCGCGATCATCCCGCCCATCGAGATCCCGAAGACGGAAGCGGGCCCGGCCCCGGCGGCTTCCAGCACCGCCGCCGCGTCGTCGGCCAGGTCGCTCATTCCGAACGGGCGCAGCGGCGCCGTCGATTCACCCGATCCGCGGTTGTCGAAGACGACGACGCGGAACTCCCGCGCCAGCCGCTCGGGCAGCGGCCCCCACGCCCGGGCCGAGAAGCTCATCCCCATGACGAGCAGCAGCGTCGGCGCGTCCTCGCGCCCGAGCGTCTCGTACGAGAGGCGGTGGGTTCCGCGATCGGCGAACGGCATCGGCCTGCGCCCGGAGTGTGCGCCCGCTCGGGCCCGGGCGAGCGGCGGTTCGCGGGAGGGGCGAGGGCATCGTAGACTTTCGCCGATGCCCAGCGAGGTGCCGATGAATCGTTCCCGGCTCGCAGTCCTTCCGGGCCCCGCCGTTGGGGCAGGCGCCCTTTTCCTCCTCCTCGCCCGCGTCGCTCTCGCCGCTTCCGCCCCGCCCCTCGCCGCAGAGGAGACGTTCCGCATCGTCGTCGACTCCGTTTCCGACGCACGCACGCGCACCGCCGCCAACGACAGGAGCGGACGGCTCAGGCTGATGCCGAAGCTGGAGGGTGAAGGGCTCGAGGAGGCCAGGGCGTTCCGGATCCGCGTGACCGCGGCAACGGACGACACGGGGCACGACCTCCTTCCCGAGGAACCCGCGGCCGCTCCCTGGGAAGAGAATCCCGTCGGAGAGGGTCTCTGGATCCACCTCGCGAGCCCGGCCCGCAGCGCCACGGCCGTGACCGTCACGGGCACGGTCGATCTCTGGATGCCGAAGCGCGATCCCAGGCGCGCCCGTCCGACGAAGAAGTCCGTCGTCTCCGTCCCCTTCGAGCTGAAGGGCGTTCCCCTCCCGTGAAGCGGACTCGCCGAGGCTGCGCGGCCACGACATCGCGCCCGGTCCGCGTCGTACTCGCCCTCCTCCTCGCCGCCGTCGCCGGGTCCACGGCCGGCTGTGGCCTCCCGGAGAAAGCCCGCGCGCTGGTGTCGCCCCGCCCCACGCCGACCGTCGACTCCAAGCCTTCGCCCACGCCGCTTCCCGTGCCACCGCTGAAGATGGAGTTCGTCCGCATCCGCGAGGACCGCGCGCGGGGCAGCGCCGGTACCGCGCTCTGCGAGATCGACATCGAGCTCGTCGGCGCAAAGAGAAGCGAGATCGAAACGGCACGCGTCCTCGTCCGCACCGCTGTCGACGACCTCGGCACGAACCTCGTCCTCGACGGCGCCGCCTCGGTGGCGGCCCGGCCGCTGAAGGCCGAGGTCCCAGAAGCGCCCGTCGTCCTCCACGTCCCGCTGAAGCTCGCCGCGCGCACGGCGACCTCCCTGCGCGAGGTCTCGGGCGACATCGAGCTCTTCGTTCCGGGCGGCGATCCGGCGGCCGCCGCGAGCGACCCGCGGTACCTGCGCCGCTACCGCTTCGTCCTGAAGGACGTGCCGCTTCCGTAACGACCCGGAAGGCGTAATCGGCGCCGGCCCCGGCCCGGAATCCGAAACCGTCCGCACGTCGGAATAGGTGGCGTGAACCGTATCTCCGCTCTCGCCGTCTCCGTGCTCCTCGTCGCCGGCTCCCTCGCCGCGGGCCCCGCCGCGGCCGAAGACCGCTTCCGCCTCGAGCTCGAAGGGGGCGCCGCCTGGCAGCTCCGCAACGACTTCGCCGTCCCGGGCGAAACCGGCACGCGAATAGCCCTCGACGAGGCCACCCAGGGACCCTTCGCCGCCTTCCGTGGCACGCTCTGGGCCGACGTTTCGAAACGCACGTCGCTCCGTCTCCTCGCCGCGCCCCTCCGGACGACGGCCTCCTTCACGCCCGACGCTCCCGTCGACTTCAACGGCACCACCTTCCCTGGCGGCCAGCCGCTCGACGTCACCTACGTCTTCAACTCCTACCGCCTCTCGTACGTCTACCGGTTCAAGCACTCCGGCCCCGTGTCGTTTCGTGCGGGTCTCACCGCGAAGATCCGCGACGCGAAGATCGAGCTGGCCGGATCGGGCCTCCAGAACGCGAAGACCAACACCGGGTTCGTGCCGCTCCTCTACGGCGGCGTCCGGTGGCAGATGACCGACGCCCTCGCGCTCGACCTCGACGTCGACGCCGCCGCCGCCAGCCAGGGCCGCGCCGAAGACGTCGCCCTGCGCCTCGAGGCGAAGGTCTCCCCGAAGGTCGACCTCTTCCTCGGCGCGCGCACCCTCGAGGGAGGCGCCGACAACGACGAGGTCTACAGCTTCGCCTGGTTCGCCTACGCCATCGGAGGAGTCTCCATTCGGTTCTGAAGACCCCGAAGAGGCTTACAATCCCAGGTGCCGCCGGAGCCGCCGACGTCCTCTCCGGCAGCCTTGTCCGCCGCGGTCGCCGATGGTCTCGCCGGCTCCCCTCGACTCCGTGACGAACAGGCCCTCCCACCGGCCGAGCCGGACACCTCGGGAGGTGCATCGTGAAACGTAACCATTTCCGTTCGTTCGCAATCCTCGTCGGGCTGCTCCTCTGCGCAGGCGCCTGCTACGGCGTCCTGCATCTCTGGCAGCAGCCGGCCGATGCCTACTGGACCGCCGCGGCCGTCTCGCCGACTCTCACCACGGTCTCCGACCGCGTCGAGGTCTTCGTCGCCAACGAGCCGATCCTCAAGGCTGCGGGGGAGGGCCGGCTCGTCCTGAAGCAGAAGACGGCCGACGTACCCGTCGCCGCCGACAACCTCGTCGCCCGCGTGAACAACTACGACCGGGCCCGCCTCGCGCGCATCCCGACGCTGCTCGGCCTCGCCGCCGCCGCGGGGGCCGGGCTGGTCCTCTTCCTCATCGGCCTCTTCGCGCCCCTCATCGGCGCTCTCGTCCCGCCCGAGATCATCGACCTCCACCTGCCGGGCTGAGGCGCGTCGCACCGCGCCGATAGGCCCGCCCGGGGATTCGTTCCAGATCCCTTATCCTCGCCGTGCCTGCGACCGCAGGCCGGCGGGGACGGGGGATGGCTTCGATGACGACCGCGACACCGCGCAAGCACTTCTCGATGATCCGGGAGTTCCACCTGGCGGACTGGTTCACGCTCGCGAATGCCGTCTGCGGCGTCGGAGCGCTCTTTTCCGTCATGACCTACCTGGAAACGAGCGACGTCCGGCACGTCTATTGGGCCAGCGCGCTCGTCTTCGCGGCGCTCGTCTTCGACGTCCTGGACGGACGCATCGCCCGGTGGCGGCAGACGTCGTCCCCCATGGGTCAGGAGCTCGACTCGCTCGCCGACGTCATCTCCTTCGGCGTGGCCCCCGCGATCCTCGCGTACGGCTGTGGCATGCAGGGCCTGTACGACCGCATCGTCCTCGTCGGCTTCGTCGCCTGCGGAGTCTCACGCCTCGCCCGCTACAACGTCACCGCCGAGGCGCTGTCCGAGGGAACGGGCAAGGTGAAGTACTTCGAAGGGACGCCGATCCCCACATCCATCCTCCTCGTGCTGCTCGTGGCCTTCGCCGCGAGGTCCGGCGCCGTTGGACAGGACCTCTGGCTCGGCGTCGTCCGGCTGGGCGGCTTCGACCTTCATCCCCTGGTCCTCGTCTTTGCTCTGTCGGGCTCGCTGATGATCAGCCGGATCCGCATTCCCAAGCCGTGACGAGAGCCTCCGCGACCGCCGATCGCCTGGAGCTCGAGCGGCTCCGCGTCCTCGTCGAGGCGTCGAAGCTGATCAACTCCTCGATCGAGCCGACGGTTCTCTTCTCCACGATCGTGACGCTCGCCAGGGAGAGGCTCGGCGTCGAGCGGGGGACGCTCTTCTTCGTCGACGAGGCGAGGCAGGAGATATGGGCTCGAATCCCGATGGAGGGCGACGTCTCGGAGATCCGTCTTCCGATGGGAAAGGGGATCGCCGGGACCGTCGCGGCGACCGGCGAGACGGTCGTCGTTCCCGACGCGTGGGCGGACCCGCGGTTCGACGCGTCGGTGGACCGCCGGTCGGGCTTTCGGACACGGTCGATTCTCTGCGTTCCGATCCGGAACCGCGGCGGGCGCATCGTCGGCGTCCTCCAGCTCCTGAACAAGCGGGAGGGTGGGTTTGGCGCGTCGGACCTCGAGTTCCTCGAGCTCGTCTCCGGGCACGTCGCCATCGGGATGGAGAACGCCACGCTCCACCTGAGCCTTCTCGAGAAGGACCGGATGCAGCGCGAGCTCGCGCTCGGCAAGGAGATCCAGAAGCGCCTCCTGCCGGAGCCGCCGCGGGGGATTCCCGGGACCGAGATCGCCGCGACGAGCGTGGCCTGTTTCGAGGTGAGCGGCGACGCGTACGACTTCCTCGAGCTTCCGTCCGGCGACCTCGGCCTCTCCATCGCGGACGTCTCGGGCAAGGGGGTCGCGGCGGCCCTCGTCATGTCGAGCCTGCAGGCGGCGCTGCGGGTCGCCGCGCCGCTCGACGAGAGCCCCGTCCGGCTGACGGCACGCCTCGACAAGCTGATCCACGAGCTGGCGGGGGGACGGAAGTACGTCACGTTCTTCTTCGGCTGCTACAGCCCGGCGACGGGGCGCCTGCGCTACGTCAACGCGGGGCACAACCCGCCGCTGATGGTGAGCGGCGGCCAGGTGACGCCCCTCGGCAGCACGGGGTGCCGGTGGGCCTTCTCCCGAATTCGGCGTGGAAGGAGGCCGAGGTGGTCCTGCCGCCCGGAGCCTCGATCGTCTTCTACACGGACGGCCTCACCGAGGCCACCGCGCCGGACGACGAGGAGTTCGGGATGGACCGCCTCTCGGCGCTCGCGACGTCGCTGGCGGGGCGGCCGGCCTCCGAGGTGACGGCGGGCATCCTCGCCGGCGTCACCGCGTTCGAGGCCGGTTCGCGCCCGGCCGACGACAAGACGCTCGTGGTGCTCTGCCGCGAAGGCTGAAGCGCGGCGCCGGCCGTGCCAGAGGCGGGAAGGCGCCCGGCCGCGGGGATATGATTCGAGCCGGAAGCGAGAGAGCTGGCCGGACGGACGCGGCGCCGGGGAGCCGGAATCCGTTGGCTCGCGGGGGGAGGGCTCGATGGACAGGCCCACCACCGATGAGGGAGAGAAGGACCGGGAGAATCGCGACGCGACGCCGATCGGAGGGATCCTCGGCGACCTGATCGCGGCGAAGGCCGATCTCGAAGCGCGCAACGAGGCGCTGCAGCTCGTGAACGACCTCACCTGGCGGCTCCAGAAGCGGCTCGACGTGGAGACGATCGCGGCCGAGACCGTGGACGTGCTGGCCCGCCACAGCCAGGCTCCGCTCGTGGCCTTCTACCTCCTCGAAGGGGATGAAGGGCCCCTGAGGATGCTGAAGGGGCACGGGTTCCACGAGCGGGAGATGCAGATGGGGGCTGTTCTGCCGCTGGTGGGGAGCGCGAGCGGACTCGCCGTGCGGGAGCGGCGGATCGTGACGCTGCGGCACGGAACCATCGACGGGGGCCACGACCTGCTCACTGGGCTCCCGAACCGGGCCGGGTTCCACAGGCGATTCGCCCGCCTTGCGGAGGGGGACGGAGGGAGCGCTCCGGTCGGGCTCGTCCTCCTCGACCTCGACCGGTTCCGCGAGATCAACGACACGCTCGGGCACACCGTGGGAGACGAGCTCCTCGTCCAGGTGGTCTCGCGCCTCGTGAGCGGCGGCGACGGCCGGCGCGACGACGTCTTCCGCCTGGGGCGACGAGTTCGGCATCGTGATTCCGGGGTCCCGGAGCCTCGCCGAGATCGACGTCGCGGCACGGCGCATGCTCGCGGCTCTCTCTCAGCCGTTCCGGGTGGGCGGCATGGGGCTCGAGATCGGGGCGAGCGCCGGCGTCGCCCTCTTCCCTGATCAGGGGCGCGACAGCCACGAACTGCTCCGCTGCGCGGACGTGGCGCTCCACCGGGCCAAGAGGACGCCCGGGAGCGTGGCCTCCTACCTGCGCGAGCTGGACGAGCACACGCCAGAGCGGCTCGCCATGCTGTCGGAGCTGGGAAAGGCGATCCGCGAAGGGGAGCTCGTCCTCCACTTCCAGCCGAAGGTGGCGCTGCAGTACGGCTTCATCGAGGGGTTCGAGGCGCTCGTGAGGTGGCGGCACCCGCGGCTCGGGCTCCTCGCCCCGGAGAGGTTCGTGCCGTTCGCCGAGGCGACCGACGTGATGCTGCCGCTGACGAGCTGGGTGGTGAGGAGCGCCCTCGAGCAGCTGACGCGCTGGAACCGGCAGCTGCCGCGGCTCACGATGGCGATCAACCTCTCCATGCGGAACCTCCTCGACCGCAGCTGCCCCGACGTGCTCGCGGGAATCGTGCGGGAGGTGGGCGTCGACCCGGGCGTCGTGGAGTTCGAGCTGACCGAGACGGCGATCATGGCCGACCCGGAGACGGCGATGACGGCTCTCGACCGCATCACGGCCTCGGGTTCGCGCCTCGCCATCGACGACTTCGGCACCGGGTACTCCTCGCTCTCCTACCTCAAGCGCCTGCCGGTGGACGTCCTGAAGATCGACCGCTCCTTCATCGCCGACATGACGTCCGGGTCGCGGAGCCGCGCGATCGTCCAGTCGACCGTGCAGCTCGCGCACAGTCTCGACCTCGGCGTCGTGGCGGAGGGAATCGAGGAGCGCGGGCGCACGCAGCTCCCAGGATGAAGTGCGACCTCGCGCAGGGCTTCTACTTGCCCAGCCAGGAGCCCGCGGAGATCGCTGGCCGCCACCTCGCGTCGGGGGTGCCTGGACGTGCCGGTGTAGGGCGCCGGCCCGGGTCAGTGCTTGCGGACCATCCTCAGGATCTTCACGTTGATGACGGCGAACCGGAAGAGCTGCCAGAAGACGTTCGTCCGCATCCTCTTCGTGAACGCGGTCGGGACGGGCGGGTAATAGTCTGCCCGAAGGGGGTCCTCGAATCGGCGGGGGCTTCGTCGCGCTTATTCCGGCACCATCGCCCAGAGGGGTTCGCCTTGGCCTTGTAGAGGAATCCGGAGTGAGGAGGTGCTTGATCCAGTGGCCGGCGAGGCGATCTCGCCGAGGGTCCAGCGGAGGTCGCGGCCCGTGTCGGGGTACTTCCTGGAAGTCGGGGACGATGGGGAAGAGCGTCATCGAGACGGCCGTTCCGCGGACGAGGCCGGCGCCGGCCGAGGCGACGCACGCCGCACCCAGTGGGCGAGCGCCGCCTGGCGGGGCCGTCCGTGGCCCCTCCCTTGATCATGTCGACGATGTTGAGGGCGACCTCGCGGGCCATGACCCCCAGGGCATTCCGGTTCGGGGCGGCGTGGGAAGATGGGCGTGCCCTTCGGGCGTCATCGGCCTCGTCGAGATGGCGTGCGGCGGCGCGAAGGCGATGCCGACGGCGAAGACGTTCGGGTACTTCGGAGACTGGTAGGTCCGGGGCCAGTCGTCGGGGACCACTCTCGTACGGCTTCTTCGGCGTAGTCGCCGTCGACGAGCATGAAGCCGCTCGGGGCGAAGACCGCTGGTGTGATGTCGCCGCTCGCCCCGTCGAAGGCCTTGAGGCCGACGCCGGAGAACGGAGGCAGGAGCATCGCGAAGTCGAACTCAGCCGAGCGGTCGTCGCCGTCGAGCGTCTCGTACGAGGCCTTGCCCGGACTCGACCTCTCGCGTCCCCGCGCGGGCGATCCACTGATGCCGCGCGCTCGGTGTAGAGCGACTCGGTGAAGACGCGGCTGTGCGTCACGTAGCCGCCGCGTCTGAGAACATGCCGCCACATCCCGAAGTCGCCCAGCTCGGGCTCGTTGGAGATCCAGATGACCCGGGCCTTGTCGCGCACCCCGCGCTGCCGCAGCTCGAACTCGACGTTGAAGATGTACTCGAAGGCCGCCCCCTCGCAGGTGCAGGTGCCGTGGCCGGTGCCGACGATCAGCGTCTTCTTCTCCCGCCTTCATCTGCTCGACCGACTCGTCGAACGCCTTCGACGCGTGCGCCGCGTGCCCGTACGTGCACACCGACGCTGTTCCTCTGCGTGGCCCGAGGCCCCGGGCGTGCGCGCGCGAAGTCGGGGCGTGGGCCCGTGGCGTTGATGAGCTAGTCGTAGTCGAGCTCGCCTCCTGGCTCAGCCTACCTGGGCTCGGTGCGCGCGACCCCCGGCCGTACGGCTTCCTGATGCGCCGCCGTCCCTCTCGGGTGCAGCTCGGTGGCCTTCCCTGGAGGAAGGTGACCTGTCTTCTCGTAGATGGGCCCCAGGAAGGTGACCTGCTCGGGCGTCATCACCCCATGCCATCCCAGATGTTCGAGGGAATCCAGTTCCACCTGCTGTTGGGAGACGACGACGACCTCGTGGTCGCGGCCGAGCTTGCGCCGGGCGTGCAGAGCCGCTGTCTGCCCGCGATGCCGGCCCCGAGAATGACGAGTCGGGCCATGCGCTCTCCTCCTTCGCCCGAGCATATCGCCGCGAGCTGGGTGCGTGATATCGCCACTTCGTAGAAAGACGCCATGACAGCGTCCGTCCGGGAACCC